>JAGRCC010000930.1 GCA_020433785.1 Anaerolineae bacterium | reverse complement strand
CGCACCGGCGAAGTGGTGCAGTATGGTCGAATTCCTCCGGCCAACCGGACCATTCGTTTCAATCGATATCGCTATGGCGGCGGGGTGGTGGGTAATGTACCGGCCAATAAATTGCAAATATTAAAATCGACCATTCCTTATATTGATCGGGTGACCAACCTGACTCAGGCCACCGGAGGGCGTGATCCGGAAGGTTTGGATGAAGTCAAAATCAGGGCCAAACGCGAGTTACGCGCCCAACGCCGCGCCGTGACGGCCGAGGATTACGAAGATTTGGCTAAGACCACAACGCACCGTATTGCCAGGGTTAAATGCAATGTACCCCAAGCCGGCGGCAGTCGGCTAACGCCGGGCATGGTCGAAATTCTCATTGTACCGGATGTAGTCGATGCGCTCAAAGTGGGCGAGTTGTCTCAACTCCAAGTCAGCAAAACGTTAGCCGAAGGAGTCAAAAACTATCTGGATGATTACCGCTTACTAACCACGATTTTGCGGGTGAGAGAGCCAAACTATATTGGCGTGAAAGTTCATGCTGAAGTCGTCCCGGCCCAATTCAGCCGGCCAGAGACCATTAAACTCCGGGTCATAGAGCGGCTCAGACAATTTATCAATTGTCTATCCCTGAGCGAAAACCGAGAGCAGTTTGACGAATTGATGACGCCTAACTGGGAGGGTTGGCCTTTTGGTCGCAACTTATACGTAGCCGAAATCTATTCGCTGATCCAGCGAGTACCCGGCGTAAAACATGTACTCGATGTGCAGCTATGGCAGCGTCCGGTCGTTCCGGCCGAGGAGCCGCTGCCCGACACCGAACAGGCGGTACAGCGCAATGAAGAACAACTGGTTCCGGTCGAAAAGAAAGCCCTGCACGTATCACCGGACGCCTTACTGTGTTCGCTTAATCATCAGGTTACCATCGTTGAGTTAGATGATGATGTATAAACCGACCCACAATCCACCCATATCGCCCGAAATCCGTCTGATGGCTGACTCATACAACTGTTATCCCGGCGAGACTATTACCCTGAATGTTTGGGTCAATTCGGGGCGGCGCTTAGTCAACCCCACGCTGCGCTTTACGCTGCCAAACGGATTAATCGTGGGTCAATTTGTGGGGAGCAGGACCAATGGGACCGGTATTCAACCCTATACCGAGAACGGTCGGGGGGGGCCGTTCTATCGGCTTGGCTGGACCATTCAGGGTACCCTTGAACCGGACACGCCGTATACGCATCAATTCAGGGGGCAGTTACACCCTCCTTACCGCAGCGATGAGTTAATCTGCCAGGCCGATTTGATCGCCGATGGCGGCGCCGTGTTAGCCCAATCAACCATCGAGCTCATCGTTCGGACCAAAGGGCGGTATCTTAAATATTTACCGGCCTTTTACGAGCAAGATGAGTTTATGGGGCGGTTTCTCATGCTGTTTGAAAGCTTCTGGAAACCGATCGAGACCCAAATCGATACTATGTTTTACTATTTCGATCCGGGGCTGACTCCCATCGACCTGCTGCCCTGGCTGGCTTCGTGGCTCGATTTAGAGTTCACCGCCGAGTGGCCCGAAGATCGATTCAGAGAGTTATTGGATTGGGCCGTAGCGCTGCATCGCCGCCGGGGTACAAAATGGGCTTTGCAAAAACATCTGGAACTTTACACCGGCCGGCAGGCGATCATTACCGAAAATCGGTTGAGTGATTTTATTTTGGGTGACGAGGCCCGGCTCAACTCCGGTATTGCTCTGGGGCCGGGCAATAGACCCCACACCTTTTCAGTTACGTTGTATTTACCACCTATCGCCGTGAGCGATAAAGCCGAACAGCAGCGCCGGGAGAAGGTTCGCCGGCGGACTATCGAGTCGATTATCGAAATGCAAAAACCGGCCCATACCGTGTACACACTGCATCTTGAGCCGGATCATGGGACACAATAGAGGGGTGAAGCCGTGAGCTTGCAGGAACTTATTAAAAATTTTCCGATAAAAAGAATTAAGCCGCTGCCCGGCATGGCGGTCACTGCCGATGTGTGGGAGGAAGCGCACCAGTATCATCGCCAATACCAGGGATACCTCACGCTGCTTAGTCACGGAGCGGGAATTGTAGCCGGTTTGGAGGTGATAGCCAGTGACCCGCCTGACACCTCGGTTTATGTTTTGCCAGGGGTGGCCATTGATCCGGCCGGGCAAGTGATCGTCCTGCCTCAACCGATTGCCTATGATATCGGACACGACATCGAGGGCGCTATTCATTTGTTGATCAGCTACAACGAAAGCCAGCCCAGAACTGACAACGGCGATCAAAAAGAAGGTGGCCCGCTTTATATCCGAACTGAGTTTTCGATTACAGCTCAAACCACCCTACCGGATGAACCCCGAGTTGAGTTGGCTCAAATTTGGCGGAGCAACCGCGAAGCCGTCTTTAAAGATGCCTCAGCCCCATCTGCGCCCGGCCCCAATGAAATTGATCTGCGATTTCGCCGGGAAGTAGGCGCGCCGCCAGAGATCGAGGTGGCGGTCAGCTATCTGGGCCACGTCAGCGACAAAAAACAGGGACAAGGGATGAATTTTTTGGCTCAAGCTATCAATCAATCTGGGCGCGATTATGTACGCGTAGAGGATGATATTGAGATTGGCCCCAGTCTGCTGACTAAGTCGCTAGTTTACCTGGTGGGGCAAGGCCGGTTTGAGTTGGATCAAAATGAGATGACCGGTCTCCGTAATTATGTTCGGCGTAGAAGAGGCACACTATTGATAGAAAGCCTGGACAGCCAAGCTGAAGACTCGTTTCAAAACTTTCTGAGCGATAAAGAACTGGCGGTAGAGGTAATATCTTCCGGCCACCCATTGTTAACCCAGCCTCATCTTTTTTCAACGCCTCCGCTAGGGTTTGAGACGCACGGCAACCCCAAATTACTGGTCGGCGATGGCGTTATCTTTAGCACCCACAGTTACGGGCTGTTATGGCAGGGCCAGCGCCGCGGCGGCCCGGCCTCTCGAGAAGAGATCCGGACGGCGATGGAGTGGGGGAGCAACATTATCACGTACGCCGCCGGCCGACGCCGAAAAATCTAAAAAGTTGGTAACTGCTCAGGCATGTCATTTCGTAGCCGAAGGCGGAGAAATCCCTACAACGTTCGGTTGCAAACAACATTCTGGGGGATTTCTCGCTCCTTCGTCGCTCGAAATGGCATGATGGCTGAGTCGTTACAGAATATGAATGTAACCGAGTTGCAGCCGGTTCACCGCCTTATCGATACTGAGTATAGCAAAAGTTCTAGAAATAGGATAACCAACCAGGCGAACTCGGCTAATTTTATCCACTTGTCTATTAAGCTGACGTAAGGTAAAATGCCCTACCGCCAAGACGTTATCATAAAGCGCTTGGCCATTTTTATAACACTAGACAGCGCTGTTATCTCTCACTTGGTTCGGAACACAGTCCGGGCTTGGTTGAGTAACACCTATTTTAACTGGATGGAGTGCAGATGATCGTTCTCAGAGCGATTTTTCGTTTTACGGTTTTTGTCATTGCCGTGGCCGCGATTGTGGTGATTTTGGGCGCCGGTTTTTGGGCGTTCTCCACCCAAGATGAAGCCGCGGCGGCTTCAATTTCAGTCGGCGATGCGTCAGTGGTGCGGTCGCCGCAAAATATCGAGGAGTTCTTTTTAGGCTTTTATCTACAGAGCCAATCGGAAAAGATCAACACCCCCGTATCAAATGACCCGTCGCCGGTGCCTTTTACCATCGAGTCCGGTGAAACAGGTGTCTCGATTTCTGAAAAGCTGGTTGAACAGCAGTTTATCACGGACCCGGATGTATTCCGGCTGTTTTTACGCTACAATGGGCTAGACTCTTCCCTGGAAGCGGGCGACTACATCTTGCGACGTAACATGAACATGCGTGAGATCGCTGAGGCGCTGCAAAAGGCCAACTTTGAGGAAATAGCCATTACCATTCCGGAAGGGCTGCGGGCAGAAGAGATCGCCGAACTGTTGACCACCGCCAACATCATGGACGGCTCCGAGTTTCTGGCCGTGGTGAGACAGGGCACCGTCGTAGATCACCCGCTGCTGGCCGATCGGCCGGCGGGAGCCTCTTACGAGGGCTACCTGTTTCCCGATACCTACCGGCTGCCGGCACTCAACACTACGCCGGAAGATCTGATCAGCCGGATGCTGAATAATATGTCCCAGAAAATTCCGCCCGATGCACTGGCCCTGGCCTCCGCCCAAGGTTACACATTTTACCAAGTCTTAACTGTGGCTTCGATTGTTGAACGCGAGGCCGTTGTCCCGGACGAGCGCCCGGCCATCGCCAGCGTGTATCTTAATCGCTTAGGGCAAGGTATGTATTTACAAGCCGATCCCACGGTTCAGTACGCGATGGGCTACCAAACCGACAGCGGTCAATGGTGGAAAACGCCGGTTACGTTGGAAGAATACAGCCAGGTCAACTCGCCTTACAACACTTATATGAACCCAGGACTGCCGCCCGGCCCCATCGCCAATCCGGGAGCGTCGTCTATTAACGCGGCGCTTCAGCCAGCGCAAACGAATTATCTATTCTTTATGGGCTGCGGCGGCGAAGGGGCGCACTTGTTTGCCGAAGATTTTACTACCCACGAAGCGAATGTGGCTGCCTGCCAATAAATTTAGTGAGTTGAGTTATGCCCGATGAACTGATTGTGTTAGGGTCCGGATCAGGTTTTCCGACGCAGCGGCGTTTTCAATCGGCTTACGCCTTGAAAGTGACCAGCAAGTTGTTTTTGCTGGATTGCGGCGCTCCGGTCAGTTCACTGCTGTATAAACATGACCTCGATCCCCTTGATGTGCGAGCGCTCTTTTTAAGCCACTGGCACATGGACCACGTGGCTAATTTAGGGCTGCTCCTTACCCAAAATCATCTCCTTAAGCGGTCGCGCCCGCTAAAAATATACGGTCCCCGAGGCACGCGAAGCAAGATCCAACGGCTATTACACGACTCCTTTTTACTGCCGGATGAACTCAGCTACAGTCTCAAAATAAACACGGTAAAATCGAATGAGACCTATACTGAGTCGCTGCTGCAAGCTACTTTCTTCCGAACGCAGCATTTGGAAAGCGCCAAATATAAAACCCACTTTGGCCGCAAAGCCGCCGCGTATGGCATGGTCATCAACGGCCCGGGCTGGCGCATGGTTTACAGCGGCGACCTGGTGTCGCCGCAAGAGTTGTCGCCTTACGTGGAAAAATGTGATCTACTGATCCACGAGATGGCTCACCACCGGCCTGAAGAAGTGGCTGAATTCGTGGCCGCCGCTAAAATTCCCCACGTGTTAATCAGTCACATCGGGCTTGAATATGATCAAACGCCGGAAACGATCAAAGAAGCCTTTGCCAAGTATTACAACGGCGACTTGATAATTGCCGAAGATGGCATGAAATTGCGTTTAAGCCAGGTAGGTAAACGCAAATCAATTGAAGTCAAAGCCTCGAAGGAAAGCGGCGGGCGCCGCCAAAGCAAACTTTTTTCGACCCAAAATATCAAGCAGCAGGTTGCTCGCGACCAGCAAGATTTTCTCGATATTATGCAGAAGGATTTCAACCTGCCTTTTTATCTATCCCGGCAGATTCTCAACACGGCTCAAGAGCTATTGGTCAACCCGACTCGCTCGATGGTCTACTCCGGTCAGGTCCGAACCCACGTTGCCAGCTTAGAGGCCCTATCGGGCAAAGAAAAACAAGTTGAAGTTGTCTTGACCATCGATGCCGGGCCGGAAGATGACGACGTCAAACAACGAGACCGAGCCGCCGGCCTCAGACGAGGTCGTATCTTACGGCTGTTAGAAGAGGCGGTCGAGCAAGGCGGTATTTTAAGCCCGGAAAATTTGGCCCAACTGTTAGGGATCGAACTGTCTACCCTGCACCGCGATCTCAACAGTTTAGAGGCAGAAGGCCATCCCCTTTACCTGCGGGACCGATTAAACGGTACACCGCCGGGGTCGAGCTATAAGGCCCGAATCGTTGAGTTGTGGCTGGATGGCATCGAGCCGGAAGAGATTGCCCGCCAATTCCACCGTTCGCCCCAAACTGTCAGGCGCTACGTGGACAAATTCGTCCAAGTGATTAAACTAAATAGTGACGATACGGCGGTTAAGGACATTACGGCCTTGACGGAGATGCCAGTTCGATTGGTTGAAAATTTCCTTTTGTTGAACCAAGAGGTTCAGTCTAAACCGGACTGGCAGTCTAAACTAGAACCGGAACTCCAACAAATCGAAGCGAATTAAACCCTAATGACAAAACGAACACTGGGCTACGTTGAATTAGAGTGGATCTGCCCCAACTGCGATACGCGCAATCCCGGCTCTCGCCGCACCTGTATAAACTGCGGCCTGCCCCAACCGGATAATGTTGAATTTCAACAACCCGCTCAGGAAAAATTAATTGAGGATGAAAAGAAAATTGATCAGGCCAAAAGTGGACCTGACATTCATTGCTACTACTGTGGCGCCCGCAATCCGGCCACGGCCACCACGTGCAGCCAATGCGGGGCCGATTTAAGCGAGGGCGCCCGACGTAAGGCCGGAGCAGTTTTAGGCGCGCATCAAGACAAACCGGCCGAGCCGATTATCTGCCCTGCCTGCGATACCCCCAACGCCCCCACTGCGCCTAACTGCGTTCAATGCGGGACCAGTTTAGCCACGGCCCAACCCAAACCCCAGCCCGTCCCAAAACCCGCTCAACCGATTAAACCAGCCTCTACTAGCCCGGCTCAAAGCAGCTCGATGACGCGTATTGGCCTAATTGTTTTTGTTGTGGCCGTGTTGGCATGTATCATCGGCTTTTTTGTACTTTCCAGTCGAACCGAGGATATCACCGGCACCGTCAATGACGTCTCCTGGGCGCGCACCGTGGTTATCGAAGGGTTGGTGCCGGTGGAGCGGGAAACCTGGCGCGATAGTATTCCGGTAGAAGGCGTAGTTTTAGGCTGCACCCAGCAAATTCGGCGCACCCAAGATCAACCGGCCCCCAACTCCCGGGAAATTTGCGGCACGCCTTACACGGTTGATACCGGCAGTGGCTTTGGCCAAGTCGTCCAAGACTGCCAGTACCAGGTTTACGATGATTACTGTCGCTATTCAGTCAATGAATGGCGAGCGATCGATGAAGTGGTTCAGCGCGGCAACGATTTTTCACCGTACTGGCCGGCCCTATCACTGAGGCCGGATCAACGCCAGGGTAATCGAGATGAGACCTATCGGATCGTTTTTTCAACGTCCCAAGGAACTTATGAATATGTTGTCCGCGACCCGGCGGCATTCCAGCGGTTTCAGACCGGTAGTCAATGGATTTTAGAGGTCAACACCTTTAACGCGGTAACTGACGTCAAACCGGCCAACTGATATTGAGTTTTTACAGTTAATGGCGTTTATGGATTTAATGGCGTTAAAGAGGGCTAATCAGAGAACTCTATAAACCATAACCCGGACAGCCGGAACTAAAACGAATCTAACGCTATAGACGCAAGAGACGCAAAAGAAAAATTAAAAATGTTGGCGTCTTTAGCGTCATCTGCGCCTTTTGCGTTTAATTTTCCGGCTCAACTTCTGGCTTTTTTGGTCAGAAGTGGCTTGGTTAGATACTATGAACTCTAATCTTTATCGTCAAAAGACCAATAATCAAAACTGGGGACAATTTTTACCCGGGTGCCAACCTCGGTCCAATCGTACAGGGTGGCCGCATCTTCATCGCTCAAAATGACGCAGCCATAGGAAACGCGCTGCCCCAGGTAGCCATCCCACAATTTATAGCCGGTATCCTTGACAATGGGTAAGGAGTGAATGCCATTTTGCAGCGGCCCGGCCCAATAAATCCCCATCCAGTAAGGCATGTCCAAATTCCAGGTGGCGGCATAAGCATTATCGATCTTATTCAGAATCTCAAACTCGCCGATGGCCGTATCTCGGCCGGGTTCGCCGGTGGAGACAATAAAGTCAAAGACCAGGTCCCGACCGTCATAAACCCGCATGCGCTGTTCGGCCACGCTGACCAAAATCAAGCGATCCTGAAGCGATGACTTGCCCAGCGGCCTTTTTAGGGGGGTTTCCGGAGCCATATCAAACTCAATTTCGGCCAAGAGCCGGCGTGGTTCGCTCATTTCGGGGTGTAAAATAGTGGCCGCTTCCAGGCTGGTTTTGGCCTGGTCAAATGCTCCGGATGCTTTTAGGGCCAGGCCGTGGTTGTAATGAGCGCTAAATAACAAGTCCTTAACATTTGTATAACTCTTGCTTTCGGCCCAGATCGACTCAAACGCATCAATGGCAGTCGGCCAATCGCCGGCTTGATAAGCCCGCACGCCCGACACATAGGCTAGCGCCAATCGCTGCTCTTGTCGGGTTCGGACCTGCTCAGGGGCCAGTTCGAGCGCAGTTTCAAAGTGGGTCAGCGCTTCTTCAACAAAGCCCCGGCTACGCAAGTTGATGCCTAATTGAGTCTGAGCATAGGCGAGATGCTGGGTAACCGACCCCGATGCCGGGTAGCTGCGATGCAGACCTTCCAACACGGTGACCGCTTCAGGCCAATTCTGCTCGGCCAAAGCCACCTCTAACGCCAGCGCCTGATGCTGAGGTGAATCGAGTTGGACTGAGCCGGTGGACAACAAGTTGCTGGCAAAAGCCGTGGCGTTCACTTCCCAAACCAGGCCCAGCAGCAGCACAATCAGACCGATGATGATCGCCAGAACGACTAACCCAAAGGTGACCAAATTAAAAACCCGCAGCGTATTTTGACGCAATGGAGCCGTTTCCGGGCCAGTTGCCGCTGGATCGACCGGGTCTGTCTCGGTTAACTCAATCGCCTCGGGAAAGCGATGAGTCAGCCACTCTTCGGCCCGCACCAAGCTGGCGTGAGTCGGGTTGATCGCTTTAGCCCGCTTATACGCTGACATAGCTTCGGTCTGATCGTCCGTCACCGCCGACAGCCATAGCCAAGCCGCTTGGTTGACCGGCTGAGAGGCCACCACTTGACGAAGCAATTCAAGCGCTTCAGGTTTGTGACCCTCTTTGGCTAAATTAATGGCCTGGTTTAGTTTAGTCTGCGGCGAATTAGGACGGGTTGACTCAGCCATGTGTATCTCATCTGCCCACAAGATTATGTAGAGTCATTATAACGCGCTTTCCTTAAAAAGCAACAAAACAGTTTCGATTTATGTAAATTTGACAAATAGCCAAAGCGTTGACAAACATCCGTTGGTTTCAGTGTTTCGCCACTCGTTTTGCGTTCCCGAGCCATTTTCATCGCCAAATTATGGGCTAAAGTTTGTCAGTTCTGGGGGCAGTTGACCCTCTTGTCCCATTGATAGTTAGGAGGAGAAGTGATATAATTTTTAACATTCCCGTGCGTGTCAGGCACTTTAAATATCAATTGAAGCGATGAACGAAGTAGCAAACCCTTTCAACACCACGATCATCGACAGCTTAACCCGTA
>JAGRCC010000929.1 GCA_020433785.1 Anaerolineae bacterium | reverse complement strand
GAGAGGCAGCAACATTGAGGCAATACCTATCGGATGAAGAGACCTCGGACAGAATTACTGCTCCGAGGTCTTTGTATATTTAATCACGATCCATCTTCGGTATTGTTATTACCCCAATGAGTAGATTATAATGAATCATGTTTAGTTTTCCAGGATAATAACCAAGTAGAAGGGGGGATAGTCAGACGATGGCGTCCATAAAAGCAAATACAAGAATTTACACGATTGAACGATTTATTTTAGATAGGCAGGCCGAGTTTCCTGATGCAACCGGGGCTTTGACCAGTTTGTTATATGATATGGCTGTGGCCGGCAAACTGATCTCCAGCCATACGACCCGGGCCGGGTTGGCCGATATTTTGGGATCGGCCGGTCAGGAAAATGTGCAGGGCGAGGAACAGCAAAAGCTGGATGTGTACGCCCACCGGGTTATTTACCAACTCAACGATCATACCGGCCGGTTGGCGGTGATGGGATCTGAAGAAGAAGAAGAAGTGGTCCCCATCCCCAATAAATATTCCACCGGCAAATATGTACTCCTGTTTGATCCGCTGGACGGGTCATCGAACATTGAATATAACGTCAGTGTTGGCACGATTTTCTCGATCTTCCGCCGGAAGTCACTCTCCGGGCCGGGCACTCTGGATGACTGCCTGCAACGCGGGGTTGATATTGTGGCGGCGGGGTACATTGTGTACGGCTCCAGCACGATGCTGGTATACAGCACTGGCGATGGCGTCCACGGTTTTACGCTCGACCCCAGCATTGGGGAGTTCTTGCTGTCTCACCCGGACATCCAACTGCCGGCTAATCCCAAGTATTACAGCGCCAACCAGGGCTATCAGCGGCGGTGGAGCGAAGGTGTTCAGCGCTATACCCGCTGGTTGCAAGGCGAAGACGGCAGCGACCAATCGCTTTCCCTGCGCTACATCGGCTCGATGATTGCCGATATCCATCGCAATTTACTGGGCGGCGGCGTTTTCTACTATCCCGCCGATACCAAATCGCCCAACGGAAAACTGCGTTTACTGTACGAAGCTATTCCGATGAGCTTCTTGATCGAGCAGGCGGGCGGGTATGCGTCTACGGGCTATGGGCCGCTGCGCGACATCCAGCCGACAGGTCTCCACGAACGCACGCCCCTGTTTGTGGGTAACAAGGAATTAGTGGAAAAAGTGGAAGAGTTTATCGCTAAGTACGACGGCTAAATTAATCGGATAAAACAAAAAACCTCGCCGGTGAATCGCGTACCGGCGAGGTTTTTTTATTTTACCCAGGCGGCAGCGCCGCTTATCGTTTCACAAACTTGATGGCGTCAAAGGCCAGTTCAGTGGTGTTGGGCGGTTCGCCGGTGTCGTCGCGGAGGATGACACATTCGGTGTCACTGCCGTCGAAATAGTAGATGCCCAGACTTACATATTCATCGGCATAATTGTTTTGGTTGATGGTACGATCAGCAATTCGATCATAATGATAAATCGAATAGGTGGCGTTGGTGGTGGTGGAATGGGCGGCCGGGATGTAGGCAAAAACCTCATAGTTACCGGGGCCACCAATCGGCGCGCGCCAGCGACCGGAGTTGACTGTCACGCCGGCGGTATTAGACGTCCAGGTGAAGGAATCGGAGTAACCGCCGTAACTCATAAAGCGGCTGTTGATGGGGCCATTCCACTGGAAGTTCACGTCGTTGGACGTAACCACGACGCCAATGTCACCCGGTTCAACATCATCCATACTGTAATCGCCGGGGTCCGGCTCGATAATGAGTTGAGCTGTGGCCGTGCCGATATGCTCGTAATGTTCGACTCTAAAGGTCCGCAGACCGCTTTTTAAGCCAATCCGCAAAACTTCATACTGGACGCTTTGGTCGTACCAGGAGTCATAGATAATTTTGTCATCGACGTAGATCCGCATCCCATCATCGTGCTGAATTTTAAAGAAGTAGATGCCGGGTCGCTCCAGCAGGATCGAGCGGGTCCAGCGGACTGAGAAGTTATCCATGGAAACTTTGTCCAACGGCGCATTGTAGCCCCAGTCGAACAAAATACGACCATCTTGCCGGACGGCGTTTGGTTCACCTTCCAAATTACGGTTGTTGAAATATTCGCCTCGCCAGGCGCCGATGATATCATCCGAGCCGCCTAATTGAATCGTGTCCAGCTTCAACAGGGCCGGGCCTTTGAAATCGAAATAGGCCACCTGTATTTCATGATCACCGCCCTGGTCAAAGCGAATTTTAGCTTTGCGCTCGCGGCGCGGGCCAATATCCCAGGCATCGATGATGAGTTGACCATCGAGCCAAACTCGCGCCCCGTCATCGACGGTAACCGTGAACAGATAGGTCCCTTCATCAAAATGGGAGGTGTTGGTCCAGCGGGCCGAAAAATTATCCGGGGGCGTTTCCAAATTAGGCGATCCATAGCCCCAATCGTGATCAATCCTGGCCTCGACCAGGGTTACCACCGGCGCACCAGACAGGCTGGGGTTGTTGAAATACTCAACCCGCCAGGTACCCATTAGCGGTGAGGCTTCAGTCGACAGTGGAAACAGCATCAAAACGAACGCCAAGGCAGCGGCTGCCCAGATAGATTTTTTCATATCAATCTCCTTATATCGCCTAAAATACGTCAGATTTCTGTTACTCACTTACGTTGCGTTGGCGTGTAGTCGCCGTTACCGCACCGATGAATAAAACCAACAATAGGGCTACCCCTACCATTAAAATATACACGACAGAGTTGTCCGCAGCAAAGCCGGAAACCGGTAAAGGCGCTTCTTCCAACATTGTGGCGTCGTCCATCTTTTGCGTCGAGGTGTCTTCAGCCGACATGTCTTCGGTTTCAGGAGCAACTTCGGCGTCAGGGGCAGCCTCATCCAGCTCAGTAGCTTCGGTTTCAGTGGCTTCCATTTCGGTGGCTTCAGTTTCGGCCGGTTCGTCAGCCGCTTCCATTTCAGACTCGTCCGCTTCCATTTCAGCGGCATCTTCCTCGACCGGAGCGACGATCTCTGACTCGGTCGCTTCACTGTCGGTTTCGCCGCTCTCCGGCTCGGCCTCTTGGGCCGATAGATCGGCGTCGTGCTCAGACACTTGGGCGCGGACATCGGCATCGATCAATGTATCAACCGGTGTTTGCCCACCGCCAACGGCAGCTACTTGAGCCACCGGTGCTTGAAACCCGGTGGGCGCCGGTCCGACGAAACTTATACTGTCAAGGTTGAAAATGCCGGTGCCGTTGTTAATCCATTTTTTCCAACCCCGGATGAAGATGGTCAACTTGTCATTTTCAGCCGTAATCGTTGTTTCAAAAGTCTTGAACTGATAATCCTGGTTCGAGGCTTCCGCCAGGGGCTGCTCATCCCAAGGAAACTCTCGCCAGGCGTCGGCTCCTAATAGTTCCCAGGAGTGCCTCCCCTTGTAATCAACGGCGTATTGCAGCCGATAGCCGTAGTCGGACAGGGTAACGCTGCCTTCTTCAGAGCGGATTAGCCCGGTAACGGACAGTTTGTACTGCTCGCCCGGCACCACCGATACGGTTTGGTAAATGCCAGCATAGCGGTTTTGATCGAGGGCATCTTTAATTTGAATCTGTTGGGAGTAACTGCCTTCGGGCACTACCGGCGACCAGTCATCGAAAGTCCAGCCGACCACGGCGTTGCCGTTGCTAAAGCCGCCCCACCCATAACCAATGCCATACTCTTCCTGAAAGCCACCTTCAAAACCGCCGTTGACGATCAGGTCTTGGATGCTCGACGATCCGCCTTGTTGAGAATAGGCCGGCGCGGGCAGATAAATCAGCAGTAATATCACGGCAATCGTGCCAACAACAGCCAGTCTCAAACTATTCGCCTTACTGTCGCTCATGAGTTTTCTCCTCCACGGGATCGGAATGCGCCTAACTTTACATATTCTATTTTACATAACTTTTTTTGTAGTGTCAATTAGCTTGTTATAAACCAAGGTCCTGACTGTCTACCTTGACACTGCCAAAAAAACCGTGCTACGATATCGGGTAGAATTAACATCTCACCGCTCAAGGAGACACAGTCAGCAATGGACAACATGCAATCCCTCATTGGACACGCTTTAGGCCAGTATAGGATTATTGAACAAATTGGCGAAGGCGGCATGGCCACGGTTTTCAAAGCCTACCAACCCAGCCTGGAACGGGATGTAGCCCTTAAGGTTTTACCACCCAGTTTTGCCAAAAAGGGGGACTTCTCGGAACGCTTCAGCCGCGAAGCCAAGGCCATCGCCAATTTGCACCATCCTAATATCCTGCCGGTGTACGACTCCGGCCAGGACAAAGGCTACAGTTACATCGCCATGCGCTATATCGAGCACGCCGCTACGCTGGCCGACCGGATGAAAAAGAGGCTGTCGCCCAACCGCGTTGTTGACCTTATCAGCCAAATTGCCGCCGCACTTGACCACGCCCACCAAGCCGGCATCATCCACCGCGATAT
>JAGRCC010000928.1 GCA_020433785.1 Anaerolineae bacterium | reverse complement strand
GCCAGATCGTAAAAGTTGATACCCAATTCGTAGGCTCGCTCCACCACCTTACGAGCCTCATCATGGGCGACTTTGCCTTCGCCATAATTGATCCAGCCGCCCAGAGCGACCGAACTCACTTGTAGGCCGGCTGCGCCTAAATGTCGATAGTTCATGCCTTACCTTTCTATTTGGAGGCGATTAGTTATAATTAGTCCGGTTAGGGGAAAAAGAGGTAGTATTAATCTTCGTTGTTGTCCTCACTTTGATTGGCCTCGCGCTTGGCCTGTTGAATGAGCTTGGTGGTGACGTTTTGGGCGTAAACGCACATAGCCCCATTTTGGCCGATGCGACGGTCGTAAACCGGATAGCCTTCGATGATGAGCTTATCTTCCGGAAAGTTGGCAATTGACTCTTTAACCTTACTCCACTGCTTTTTAGCGATAAACACCAAATAGGTCGTTGGTTCGCTGGGGGGGCGGGGCAGCCCTTTAGGTAAACTGGGGGACTTTGCACTTTGCAAACTGGTGAGAACAACTTTTTCCTTTTCTATAATGCGACCAGGCTTGCCGATCAAGGTCATTTTCACCGTATCTGCCTCTCCTTTCACGGCAGCTAAAAGTTGGCCGAGCAGCGGTTTTAGTTCGGCCCAATTGATAATTTTAACTTGTTTATCTTCTTTGGATTTCTTGGGAGTCTTAGGGGTAAAAACCCGCCAGCGCTCCTGAGCAGACAGCTTGTCTTTGGCAACTTTAAAGAATATACCACCTCGAGTACGTCGCCGAGCGCCGTCGTTGGTTTTGAGGCCACCGTCATTTTCTACCTTGACCGTTTCCGCCAATAATTCCAGCACTCGGTCATCGCCAACAACTTTGACCAAGCGCTCGATGGTATTTAACGGGGTGGACTCGGTTTCACCTAAGGCTTTTGCAACTTTGCGGGTGGTTTCTGATAGGGTAATTTTTGTGGGTCTTGTTTTTTCCATAGCCTCCTTACTCCCTCAACAAATGGAGTATAGCATAAGATTCAGCCTTCTACAATGCTGAGGTCTAACTTTAATGAGAATTTACGTTAAATTTATTCAGTTGGCACGAAATGGGATATGAATTTTTAAAAATTTTACTTCTTGCCAAAAGTTCTATAGCTTTTCCATCAAAAAATCGTTATAATGGGGGGGATAATCGGGCA
The DNA here is from genome assembly GCA_020433785.1 of Anaerolineae bacterium. The sequence goes on along the minus strand of JAGRCC010000928.1, from coordinate 7,361 downwards.
TACGAGGGAGTGCTCATCAGCGTCAGTTTCGGGAGTACTTGAATGAAGATGAAAATTTGGGGAGCGCGTGGATCCATTCCTGCTCCTCTAGCGCCGCAGACCGTTCGCGAGAAGATGATCGCGGCGTTTCTTAATGTAGCTGAAATAGAGCAAGAGCCGTTACGAGAGAAACTACTTTCAGCTATTTTAGCACAATCGGAGTTTGCCGGTGTTGGCGCTGAGTCAGATGAAGCCAGGCAAAAGCGTTTAGCCAAACGGCGTAAAGTTGTTGAGGATTACCTAAACGATTTATCGCCCTTAGCCAGTAGTACGGCCGGTAGCAATACGCCCTGCGTTGAAGTGCGGGAAGAAGATACACTGTTCATTATCGATGCCGGTTCGGGCATTCGCTCTTTAGGTTTGGAGCTGATGCAAGGGCCTTGGGGGAAGGGCCAGGGGACCATTCATCTTTTTTTTAGCCATCCCCACTGGGACCATATTCAAGGGTTCCCCTTTTTTCGCCCCGCTTTTGTCGCCGGTAATCAAATTCACATTTACAGTATTCATGATATCGAAACAGCGCTAAGGCGTCAGCAAGAAAAAATTAGCTTTCCAGTTCCGCTTGATTATATGGCCGCCACCATCAAGTTTAACCGGATCAAACCGGGCGAGGTGTGTGAAATTGACGATGTGCGCGTTCGGAACATCCGCAATTTCCACCCTGGCGATTCATACAGTTTTCGCTTCGAGAAAGGCGAGAAAGCCCTTGTCTATGCCAGCGATGCGTCTTACCCGGAAGGAACCGATTTGCGGCCTTATCTCAATTTTTTCGCCGATGCCGACCTGCTGATTTTCGACTCGCAATTTACTCAAAAAGAGTCGGATGAAAAGGAAGATTGGGGACATAGTTCCTCTTTTTTTGGCGTAGAGATGGCCCAACGGGCCAATGTTAAGACCTTGCTGCTGTACCACTATGACCCCACTTACTCCGACGAAGATTTGGAAAAGATTTTAGCCGACACCTTGAAGTTTCAGGAGAATCAGTATCCGTCCTCGCCTCCGGTAAATGTTCTCATCGCTCAGGAAGGTCAGGTTTTTGATCTGACTCCGGTTAAAAAGACCCAGGTCCAACAAGTGCCTGGCAGCAAGGCCGCTATTCTTAAACCCACCGGCATTTTTGATGAGCATGTGGCCATCGAACTGCGCGGGCAATTTTTTGAAATGGTTGATAAAGATCGCCCCGCTTATTTGATTATCGATATGTCAGGGGTAGAAATGCTGCAAGTGGCCGGCTTACGGGCGCTGGTCAAACTCCGCAACGATCAGCACGGCATTCCGATGGCTCTGGCCGAGCCGTCGCCCAATGTTCAGCAACTCATCGAGCTGGCCGGCTATTTAGATTTCTTCGCCATTTATCCGTCGGTTCACGCCGCGCTCAACGCCCTGCGGTCGCGTGAAACCTTGAATTTGCCCGGTCAGACCCTCAAAGAGCGTTACCGAATAGATTACAAAATCGGTGAAGGCCGGCTAGGAACTGTTTTCAAAGCGACCGATATGGAGCAAAATGTGCCGGTGGCGATCAAAATCCTCTCGCCGTCTTTCAGCGATGGGGCCATTGAAAAATTTCTCCGGCAGGCTCGACAAATTATCGAACTCATCCATCCCAACATTGCCGATGTGTATGATTGCGACGTCGATCGGGGCATCTCATTTATGGCCGAGGAGTTCATTGAAGGGCGGACCCTGCGCGATCTGATCGATGATTACCCCAGCCGCCCCCTTCCGTTTGGGACGGTGTTGTCAGTGGTTGAGAATATTGCTCAGGCGCTTGAGTATGCCCACGCTGTCGATGTGGTCCACGGCGACTTAAAGCCGAAAAATGTGCTGTTAGCCAACGGCGGCGTCAAAATTAGTGATTTTGGTTTAGGTCGCCTGGAAAGTGGCCGGCCTTTAGTCAATATCAATGTCCCCCTGGCGTTGGTGACCGCTCGCTATCTAGCGCCGGAGCAGGTGTTGGGGCATCCCATTGATGCCCGAACGGACCTGTATGCGCTGGGGGTGATTTTATTCGAAATGCTCACCGGTCAGCCACCCTTCAAAGGCTCTGACCAAGAGGTCCTGGAACAACAGCTCAACAAACAACCCACGTCGCCGCGCGAGCTTAATCCTAAAATTCCGTTGATGCTGGATCATCTTATTTTAAGATTGTTGGAAAAGGATCCTAATAAACGGTACGGTACGGCCCGGCAAGTTCGCTCGATCCTCAACAGTATTTCCTTAAATGGCAGTGGGGAAGTAGAACGGCAAAAGTACGAACACGAGCAGTGGCCCGCTCTGGTCGGCCGCCAAAAAGAGCTGCAACTCTTTTTTGAACTGTGGGAAAAAACACGACAGGGGCAAGGGCAGGTCGTCCTGCTTAACGGTGGGGCTGGCTTAGGCAAAACGCGTTTGATTCGTGAGTTTGTCTCTAGCTTGGATGACGCTACGGTGCTGATAGGTTGTTGCCAAAAATTGGAAGGTAGTCCGCCCTATCACCCCTTCATCTCGGCCGTAAAAAGTTATTTTAATAACACCCCGGCCGAAGAAATTGAAAATTATACCGGTCAGGTTTGGACTGAAATTGTCCAGCTTATTCCTGAGGCCGGTCAGTTGCTGCCTGATATCCCGCTGCCCCCCTTCGAGGATACATCAACCCGGATAAGTTTGGCTACCCTAACCGACTCGATTGCTGAGGCGACCAGCCGGCGACCATGGGTGCTGGTGCTTGACGAGTTACAGTGGATCGATCAGTCCAGTCTGAAATTGCTTAACTATCTGGCCCATCGCGCTGAACACGTTTCACTGATGTTAGTTGGTATATATGAGAACGATGGGACTGAAACCAGTACTCTATTGGCCGACGCCTTTGCCAAGTTAGATGGCCAATCTAATTGTACCCGGCTATCTTTAGCGCCGCTGACTCAGGCTGAGACAACCGCTATGTTAGAAAATATTTGGTCGCAGTCGGTCCCGGTTGATATCAGTGCGACAATCTACGAGCAAACCTTGGGCAACCCGCTATTTATCGAGCAGATTGCCCAAGGCTTGGCCGATGAAGAGATTATTAGCTGGCATGCCGGCCGGTGGAACTTTGTCCCCGTTACCCCGGAGCAGCTCCCGCTCAATCTGGATCACGCCGTTCGGCGTCGGTTTGGGCGGCTTAATCGCGAGACCCAAACCCTGCTCAATCAGGCCGCTATTCTGGGCGAAGAATTCGCCTTCGGGGACTTGGCCGAAATGAGCACGCTTGCGGTGGATGACGCCCTGAGTTGTCTCGATACCGCTTTAGAGCGCCAATTGCTGGAAGAAGTGATTGGCGAACAGCGGCTGCGCTTCAGCCACACCCAAATTCAAGAGACCATCTATCGCCAGTTGAACTCAATGAAGCGGCGGATGCTCCATCGCGAGGCCGGAGAGGCGTTGGAGCGGCGACAGCTTCACCTGAAAGAGGTGGCCAATCAACTGGCCTACCATTTCCTCCAAGCCGGTGAACTGGAGCGAGGGTTAGCCCACAGTATCCGGGCCGCCACCCATGCGAGCATCATCTACGCCAATCAAACCGCCTTATTTTGGTACAGCCGGGCGCTGGAGGTGATGGATGATTTGGGCGATGAGCGGTCGGTTCAATATCAGTCCTTTGAAATATTGATGGCGCGAGAACAGATTTACAATAACCTCGGTAACCGATCGGCGCAGTTGGCCGATTTGGTGGCCCTGCAAAAGTTAGCCCAGGCGCTGAAAGAACCAACAAAACAGGCGCTCATTCATAACCGTCGTTCGGTGTTCGAACAGATTACCAGCCACCTCCATGAGGCGCTTAGTGAGGCTCAAGCCGGCCTTATTGCGGCTCAACAGTCGGGTAATTTACTGGTTGAAAGCAAGAGTTTGTTGCAAATGGCCCAGTTGGCCATTCATCAAGGTCTCTTTGAGCATGCCCATCAACACTTGCGGACTATTCTAGATAAGCTCAAGCGGACGAACAATCAACAAGATGAAGCTGAAATCATCAACAGTTTGGGCACCGTGAAAAAACTCATCGGTAATTACTCAGAGTGCAGCACCTATTATCAACAGGCGTTGGCGATGAGCCAATTAGTGGGCGATCGGCAGGGGCAGGCGGCTTATCTAGGTAACCTGGCCGAGGTGCTGCTGATTAAAGGCGATTATGACCGGGCCGAGTGGTATCAGCGGCAGGCGCTTCTTCTCAACCAGATGATCGGTAAATCACAGGGAGAAGCCCTATGCTTGAATAGGCTGGCTCGAATTTACAAAGCAGTCGGGCAGTATGACCAAGCTCTCGATCAGATTAAGTCGGCCCGAAATCTGCACCGGACCATTGAAGATGGTCAAGGCGAAGCCGCCGATCTGCAAATATTGGGATCGATCTACGCGTTGCAGAGCGGCGATTATGTCACGGCCCGTGACTATATTGGTCAGGCCTTAGAATTGGCTCAATACTCAAAAAATAAGGTGCTGGAAGTGGATACCTGGCTGGAATTTGGTCTGTCTCTGGAGGGCTTGCAAGAGTATGAAAAAGCCCGCAACGCCTTTGAGCAGATGCGAGCCATTCAGAAAAAGACGAAATATCAGCGAGGCAGCCTGGATGCTGAAGCCGGTCTGGCCCGCTGTTTGGCCCACGAAGGCAACCTGTCTGAGGCCCAACAAAAAATTGAGGTTTGTCTGAACCAACTTTCGCTGGCCAACGAAGCCTGGCCGGTAAAGTGTCCGATTAACCTTTACCTAACCGCCCACCACATCTTCTCCCAAATAGGCGATTCCCAAAGTGCCGCCAATGCGCTTGAGCGCGGCCAAACTTGGCTGCAAAGCCGGGCTGACAAGATCAATAATCTTGAGTGGCGAATTTCTTTCCTTGAAAATATTACCGATCACCGGAAACTAACCCATCTAATTACAAACCACGCCAAAGCCACTACGGCTAGTTAGCAAAAAACTGACTAAACCTGGCTTAGTGAAGTTGCAGGGTTTCCAGTTGAACCGCCCGATCCGGATAGGGCACGCCCTGAGGATCAATAGCGCTGACCCGCTCATTAAAACGATTGTACAGACCGACCACCAACGCATAATCGCCCGGCCCTAAATCGGGCGGCAAGGTGATGCGATGGGTGTCGGCTTGTACGGTTGCCACCGGCCAATCCGTCACCGGCCTGGTCCCATCGTGGGGGATGCCATCGTGCCCGGCCACCAAATCCCCATTTCCGTCCAATAATTGAGTAAAGACCGTTAATCTTTGACTTTGCGGATCAAGCGCGCGCCAGTAAAGCGTGACTGTGACCGTATTGTTGGCAATATCGGCATGGTGATCGAGCAGTTCGATGCCGCCGGTGAAGCGAGCCGGGGCAATGAGCGGCACCGGGTTGGGGCGGAACGTGTAAAGTGAAACATCGCCCACCTCGCCAAAGTTGTAGGTTGCTAACAGTTCACCGCGATTGGCGGCACTATTATGCAGCGCTTCCTGGTTAGGTCCGGTTGGTAAAACCCAAACCCGGTCAAGTCCTTGCATCAGGTCGGCCGGTTTGGCCGCGCGTCCGCCGGCCACGGCTCGATCGGTCAGGTTGGGGTCGAAGGAAGCCAACTGTAGATCAAGGATATCGGCCACATAGGGGTAAACCTGACGATAGGTGTCTTGGTTGCTCACGATCACTCGCTCGCCTGCCGCGCGGTCGGCCATGAACCCGGTAAACGTTCCCAAATCGGTGTTGTCGAGTTGGTGGTTGGCGTAGGCGCGAAGGGTCAAGGGGGTGAGGATGACTAGGGCCACCGCCGCCAGACTCCCCAGAATGAGCGGAGCGCGGGCGTGAAGCCTACCCAGTTGGGGCGAACGGGCCTCGATGGGCCAGATGACCAGTCCAAATTCCAGCCCCAAGGCCACTAGCGTCAGAAAACGGGCTACAACCACAAACACCAGCAGCCAGCTATCGTTGGGCAGCATCACGAAATAAATTGGTTGTTCCAACACATTTAGCCCAGTTAAAATCAAAGCGTAGATTAGGCCGCGCCCCGTTGGCATTAATAAAATAATAAAGGGCAGCAGGTAGACCAGAAATTGGGGGCTGTAGCCTTTCGAGTAAAGCATGAAAATAATGACCGTCAGCCCGCCGAAAGCCACCAAGTTACGCGGCTGTTTGTAATTGGCCGGCCGGGTGAAAAGATAGGCATACCCCCCGGCAAAAGCCAGCGTAATCAAAATCCAGACCGCGCCCGGCCAGCCGTTGTGGATGGCAAAGCTGGCCTGCGTCACGTTGGGATCGAGCCGGTCGCCGCCGACTTGACCAAAGCCGTAATAGCCTTCGGCCACCGCCCACACCGTTTCCCATGACGATCGACCTAACATCGACCGGAAGGAGACCAGCCACCACTGCGGGCTGCCGTCGAGGGCTGGCAGAATGATGAAGGGTATCAATAGCACAAACACCGTTAACCCGATCATTACCACAAACAGGCCGGCCTCAACGCCGGCTTCGCGGTTATTGTGGCGATACTGATACCACAAGCGTCGAAGGGCGACCGGCAGCATCAGAATCGGGATGATTTTGACCATAAAGCCTACGCCGATGGCCACGGCTGAGAAGACGCGGCGGTCGCTTAGGATGAGATCAAGGGCCAGGAGAATGAAAAACAGAGCGACGCCATCGAAAAAGCCCAGCATAGCATATACGGGCGGGAATAGGCCGATGTAAAACCACAGCACCCGGGTGACGGTAGTTGACGATTGAAACAGCTTGCGGGCCAGGCGGTAAATCAGCACAAAGTTGCCCACTTCAAACAGGACGAAGGTGAAGCCCATAATGAGAATAAACCAAAGGCGGGGATCATCAGACCAGGGTGGCAGCAGCAGCGATAGCCGGTAAGCCCCCACACTCAACCACGGTACCAGCGGCGGCCATTCCAGCCAAAAATCTAAAAAGGGAAACAGCGAGTAGTCTGATAAAGCCGCAACGCCGAAGTAGGTGTCAAAATCCGACCAGTCGCGGATGAAGCCGCCGGGCCGCAGCAGAAAGAGGGTCAATAACCGAAACGTCAGAAACAGCGCCAGCAAGAACCAAAAATCGGAAATGGCCGAGATAGGGTCTGGCAGGGAAATTTCAGGTTCAGGCTCCGGTTCGGGTTCGGGTGGTGGTTCCGGACGAGAGCCGGGTTCTGGCTCGAGCGCGGTTTCTGGGGGAGTGGTAGGGCGCGGTGGTGGGGGGGCTAGCACTTTTGATGGCGGCGGCGCCGGTTTGTTGAACGTCACCACTTTTTTGGGGCCAACGGTTGGCTCCGGTAGGGCGTCGAAATCAAGGGCCGCGGTGCGGCCTTCTTGCAGCGCCTGTTGAATGGCCGCC
>JAGRCC010000927.1 GCA_020433785.1 Anaerolineae bacterium | reverse complement strand
TGTTGACAATGGTCGTCACCTCGGCTGCACTGGCGACCGGCAGCCGTCCGATCAGGAGATCGGGCAAGGTATCGCTGCCGGCCACTGTCACCAAGCGATTATCCGAGGCGGTTTCGCCCCACCAAGGATCGACCGGGGCCAAATAAGGCGGTATAAACGTGAACGAGTTGTAACCGCTGTGATTTCTGAAATCGTAGCTGCCGTCGCCCACCAATAAAACATATCTCGGCGAGGGGGCGGGCCAATTGTGGTAAGCGTAGTCCAAAAAAGTTTTGATCGCTTCAGCGTCCATACGACCGCCGCCAAACGTATCGTAAATCGCATTGACATTGACAGTAACGACGCGCAACCCTTGATTGCTCCGGTAAGTCGCCAGCGGCGCGATAGCCGCGCTAAAGCTGGGGTGGGTGACGATGATGTAGTCGGCGCCGTGACTTGGATTAACCAAAGCGTTCGCCGCCTGAAGCTGCTTGGGGGATTTGATTTGGCCGGGAGGCACAACCAGGTAAGTACGGATCGTGGTTGAATTATCGCCGATGGTCAGTGTACTGCCTGACAAGCTGAAATTGGTCACACGCTGCGGTGCGTCCGGATCGGTGATGTCGTAAACCGTGTAGCTGCTGCCGGCCCCATTCAATGTATATTTCTTCTGCCCCGCTTCACCGTCGAAATGGAGTTGGCTGCTCCCCATCTGGGTGGTGGGATAGGTGATCGATAGCGCATCCAGCCAGACGCCTTCGGCAAAAACGCCGGTGATGCCGGGGAGGCTCAGTTGAACTTGGTTGCTCCCTGACTGAAGAGCGCTCAGCGGTACGGCTAAGTTGGCCGTGTAAGCCGACTTACCGTCCCATTCGATCGTGCCGATGGCCGTGCCATTGACTTTGACACTCATCCGGTGATCGGGGTTAATTGTGGTGTGGGCCGTGTAACCTTGCAGCCAGAGTCGCAACTTCGCACTGGGGCCGGAGCCGGCTACGTTAGTAAGTTGGATGGCATAGCTGCCGGAGGCGGCACTCGGCCGAGCCAGTTTGGCCCAGTACCAGTAATCGCCGTCGTGGCCGGTGTAGAGAGGGTCATAGAATTTGTTCGTCTCGGCAGTAGCGGTGCGCCAGACGTTACCAGCTGTCAGTCCGGTCGGACTGCCGGATCGACTGCTCATGCGCAGGCCATTGGCCCCGTCGTAGCTCAAAAAATAGACGTCATCGTTAACGTAGCGGCTGAATTGGGGATTGGCGTAGAAAAGCAGCCGGTCGGCAGAATTGAAATGCCCGTCTGACTCGCCCTCGACGACAATCGCGACTTCTTGGCGAGGGTAGCCATAGCTCAGCTTCAGGCTGCGCGGATCGAGGGTGTTCACCGGCAAACCGGCGTTTTGTAAATCGGTATAGGTGAGCGCGTACAAGCCCGGCTGGTCAACGGAGATTTTCGTCAGGCTGCCGGTCGCCAAACTATCGAGGGATGGCTGTCCGGCGTCTGCAGTCGGTTCGATCCGGGCCGACGTCCAGTGAGCCGCCTCGGGGTTGAGAAGCGTGCGCCCAATGGCGGTGATAAAACCATCCGGCTCAACCTGCTGGCCTGACATCCCTGGCACGTTATGAGCCGGCTCGGAAAAGGTCACCCGCAGCCGAACGAGACGGATCACTTCCATTTCTTGGGAAACCGGATTGACTCGGAGGGGAAAGATAGTCAACGCCGCAACCCGACGATCCCGCACCAACATCGGTTCGCTAAGTATCGCGACTGTCTGAGGGAAAAAAGCATTGCTGATATAGATAGAATTATTAGGTACACGAATCATTGGTCCGCCGCCGACTAAGCGTTGGGGATCGATGTCGGTGGGAGACGCATCAACCGGCTGCGGACTTTGAGCCGGAAGGGGGGGAGCTGGCAGTCGAACGACATCGCGCTCGACTTCAATAATCTCTAATCGTACTTGGCCGGTGGGCGGCAGGCCAATCAATTCGCTGTAGACGGGCAGTTCGGGATCGCCGGGATGGCCGGAACTGGTCAGACCCGGCATCACCGGTTGGCTGTATGTCTGCCCATCGACCGAAATGGTTGTCACTGTATAACCGGGCGGACGCCAGATCAAGCTTAAACCGGCCTCATCTGATTGGGTCACGATAGGCCCCTGATTCTGTTGGGCCGACACATTGCTAACAGGCCACGTGTTGACCATAGTTAATAGCGCGATGATGATCAAACTCAGGCGCGTGAATATGCCTTTCATCTCTGAATGTCCTTGAAGAGAAAAGGGCGTGATTTGGCCATTCTTGGCGAGCGGCGAAAAACGTAAGACACAACCGGGTTTAAAGCGGTGGGGGCAGCTCGATAAATGAGCTGCCCCTGCTGCGTTAGGCGTTACTTTTCGTGAAGGATAAGCGGCAGATAGAGCCGGCTGTCGTCACCACTATCCACGCCGGTTGGGGTGACAGTTAGCGACGGATGGTCGGTTTCGGTGCCATTGAGATCGATATCGACCAGCCAGTAGGTATAGGTTTGGTTCGGATCGACTTGCTTATCGGTGTAGGTGTAGGTCGCGCCGCTGCCGGTGCCTAAACCTTGGCCCGGCACAAAGGCGATTTCGACGGCATCGGCCCGGCTGGTGGTGGAACTGCGGAAGAGCCGGAAGCCATAGTTATCGATCTCGACCGCCGTCGCCCAGTTGAGGATGACGTTTTCACCCTGGCGATTGCCTCTAAAGTAGAGCAGGTCGATGGCGGTCGGCTCGTTGTCGAGCGTGACGGTGGCGCTGTCATCGTCGGCCTCATTGCCAAAGGTATCCGTGGCCTCACTCACCTCCGCAAAGTTTGTCATGCTGAAACTGGTGCTGTCGGCTGTGATTTGGAAGACCGTCTCGATTAGGAAGACCTGCCCCGGAGCCATATCGCCCAGAGAGGTTGTCAGGTCGTTCCAACTTAAGACACCGTTGGTATTGTCGATGGAGTCGGCCACAACGTTGCCGCCGATGTACTCGACCGGGCCGGTGAACCGGTCAAACAGCGGAACCTGTTCCAAGGTGCTGGGGCCGGTGTTCGTCAGCTCGATAGTGAAGGTGATGATGCCGTCCACCGCACCCGGCGAGACAACATGTTTGCTCAACTCTACAGCCGGATCAGAGACGATGACCGATACATCATCGGTGTCGGTGATGGTGCCGGTAGGCTGCGTTCCTTCCGCCAGGGCTGTGTTCACGTACGTTCCGGTGATGGTGGTTACCGAAACCAGCAGAGAGACTTGGGTGTCCGCGCCTGGAGCCAGCCCGGCACCGGCCGTGACGTCGTTCCAGATCAACTGCTGCCCGGAGACCGTGTCGGGTGCGGGTGAAGCACTGCCCGAAATATAGTTGAGGCCGGCCTCCAGCGTGTCTGTGAGCTGCACCGGATTGAGTAGTACGCCGCCGGTATTGGTGATGGTGATGGTGTAGGTGACGACCTGGTTAGGCACGATTGCGGCAATGGCGACGGTTTTTTCAACCTC
>JAGRCC010000926.1 GCA_020433785.1 Anaerolineae bacterium | reverse complement strand
CGGACCTCCTGGATGCGCTCGGCTTCTTCCGGGGTGGTAATCGCGCCTTCGACCAGGCTGACATCGTATGGCCCGGCCAGCGTCCGGCGACTGGCTTCCACAAAGTAGGCGATCTCCACCTGGCCGGCCAGGGCCAGGAGTTCGTTCTCCGCGTCCAACAGGGCCAGTTGGCAGCCGTCACACGAGGCGAACTTAAAGACCGCCAGCCGGGGTTTGGTTGCTTGGGGCGGTTGGTTGGGCTTGATGGGGGAGGGACCCCCGTTTGGGTTGTTCATCAGAAATCCTCCACGCCAAAAAACGGCTCAATCTGAGCATAGGTCAGTACCGGCCCGTCTTTGCAAATGAACGATGGGCCGAATTGGCAGTGACCGCAAAAACCCAAAGCACATTTCATATTCCGCTCCATCGACAGGAATATCTTTTCTTTGGGCACGCGGCGGGCCAGGGCCTCGTAGACGACGAAGCGGATCATAATCTCCGGCCCGCAGGTCAGGACCACGGTTTTACGGGGGTCGAGGCGCAGGTGGTAAAAGAGCATCGGTACCACGCCGACCTGGCCGCGCCAGTGGGGATCGGCCCGATCAACCGTGGTGTGGAGTTGGATGTCGTGTTCCTGCCAGCTCTCGAATTCGGCGGTGTAGAGCATATCGGCCGGCGTTCTGGCTCCGTAGAGGACGACGACCCGGCCAAATCGATCGCGGTGGCGCATAATGGTGTAGAGCACGGGGCGCAGGGGCGCCATACCGATGCCGCCGGTAACAATGTAGATGTCTTCGCCGTAGAGCCGGGTGATCGGCCAGGCCGAACCGTAGGGGCCGCGCAGCCCGACGATGTCGCCAACGCTGAGCCGACCGATGGCGCGCGTGACGTTGCCGGCAAAGCGGATGGTGTGGCCCAGACAGTGCGGCTCGGCCGGGTCTGAGCTAATCGAGATCGGCACTTCGCCGATGCCGGGTAGGTAGAGCATATTGAATTGACCGGCCTCAAAATGATACTGCTCGCGCCGGAGATCATCCTCAAAAACCACGTTATAGGTGGTAATGGCGTAGGCTTCTTCCTTTATATGGGTGATCTGAGCCGGGTGGGGCAGATAGGCATCGCCCATGGTTTCGACCTTTGATACGGGCGCTGAGTTGATGGTAGGCGTAATCATCGGGTACCTTCCTCTCTTATGGCGCTAATTTCCTCGGTGAGATCGATGCCGGCCGGACACCAGGTGATGCAGCGCCCACAGCCGACGCAGCCTAGCGTGCCGAACTGATCGACCCAGGAGGCCAGTTTGTGGGTTAACCACTGCCGGTAGCGGGCGCGGGTGGTGGGCCGGATGTTGCCGCCGTGGACGTGGGAAAAGTCGAGGTTGAAGCAGGAGTCCCAGACGCGGACGCGCTCGGCCTGTTGATTTTGCAAATCGCTGACATCTTTGACGTCGCTGCAAAAGCAGGTGGGGCAGACCTGGGTGCAGTTGGCGCAGGAGAGACAGCGGTTGGCAACCTGATCCCAGCGGGGATGCTCCAAGTTCTGGTAAAGCAAGTTGGGTAGGGTGGAGGTGTCTAGCTGCCGACCCATGTGGGATCGAGCGGCGGTCAGGGCTTGACGGGCGGTTTGGAGTTCAAAAGCGCCGGCATGCCACCAATCGACGCCGGTCAGTACCTCGCGCCCCAGTTCTGAGCCAATTTCCAACAGGAAGATCTCCGGTATTTCGGTCAAGGCCAGATCAAAGCCGGTTTCGATTTGAGGCCCGGTGCCCATCGAGGCGCAGAAGCAGGTGCCGCCCGGCTCGGTGCAGTTGACGGCCAGGATAAAGGCGCGCTGCCGTCGGGCTTTGTAGTCGGTTTCTTGAAAGCCGTTGTGGAGAAAGACGCGATCTTGAATGGCGATGGCGTGCATATCGCAGGGGCGCACGCCGATGAAGGCATATTGCGGCGCCGCCTCCCTGGCGGGGGTAACCGAGAAATTGCCGTTTTGGTGATCGACGGTATAAAGTTTAAGGGTGGGTGGGTAAAGGTAACGCTTCCACGAGTGGGGGCCAACCACATAGCCAAAGTAAGCCTGATCGCTGCGCCGTTTGAGGCGGTAGGTTCCCGCGTCCTGAACCTCGGTCCAGCCGATGGGTAGATCCGTGGTTTGGGTGATTTCCGCGTATTCGATGGCGCTGTCGCCCAACGTGGGGCCGATTAAGGTGAAACCGGCCGCTTTTAAGTTATCGAACACCGCCTGCAAGCTGGTTTTAGCGATGCTGATGTAAGCCCCAATTTTCGGTGTGATATCTGCCATAGGTATCATCCTTTTTTAGGAACAAGAATTTAATATGTTTCCCATTTTGACGGGGATCTATTGCGTAGTACGTAGTGCGTATCGTATGGTGCGAAAATGATACGCATTACGTCGTTGGTGCGACAAATTTGCGTCACCCGCGAAAATTATAGAACACGGATCACCCGGATTGAACCGATTTTCACGGATC
>JAGRCC010000925.1 GCA_020433785.1 Anaerolineae bacterium | reverse complement strand
AACTCGTTATGATCGGCACCGAACTGCTTCTCGGCGAAATTGTAGACACCAACGCCAATAAACTGGCCAGGATGCTGCGCGAGATTGGCCTGGACCTTTACTACAAAACCACCGTGGGCGATAACCTAGCTCGTATAACCGATGTCCTTAATCTGGCCTTGGATCGCTCGGATGTGGTCATCACCTCCGGCGGCTTAGGGCCAACGGTCGATGATATGACCCGGCAGGCCGTGGCCGATGCCACCGGCCGTGCGTTAATCTACAGCACCGACCTCGAAGCCCAGATTGCCGAGCGCTTTCGCAGCTTTGGCCGCGAGATGAAAGAAAACAACAAACGCCAGGCCTACATTCCCGAAGGCGCGCTGCCTTTGCCCAATTTGGCCGGCACTGCCCCCTGCTTTCTCAGCGAAGATGTCGCCGGACGCGGCTTCATTATCTCGCTGCCGGGCGTGCCCCGCGAGTTGGAATATATGATGCAAAACACCATCCTGCCGCTGCTGATCGAGCGGATGGGCGGGGCCAAAGTAATGGCCGTCCGCGTCCTGCGCACCTGCGCCGTGGGCGAGAGCAACGTGGACCGGCTCATCGGCGATTTGATGACCGTGGCTAACCCTACGGTCGGACTGGCCGCGCACGCCGGCCAAACCGATGTACGCATCACCGCCAAGGCCGACACCCAGGCCGAAGCCGACGCCCTCATTGCTCCAGTCGAAGCCGAACTGCGGGCGCGTCTCGGCGTGGCGATTTACGGCGTCGATCAGGAAACCGTGCCCGAAGTCGTGGGCCGGCTGCTGGTCGAGCGCGGCCTGAAGCTGGGCTTGGTCGATACCCTAACCGGCGGTGAAGTTGCCGCCGATCTGACCGGCGCGGGTTTTGCCGAGCAATTAGCGACCGATTTACATGCACTAACTGTGACCGAGGCCGTCGAGCAACTCGGTCTCCCGGCCAATACGTCGCTTGACGGCGCGACCGGTCAATCGCTGGCCGCCTCACTCGCCGCAGCCGTCGCCCCGCCGGATGGCGTCGGGCTGGCCCTCATCGGTCCGCTGGTCGGCAGCGAGGCCGACAATATGACTTTTATTGCTGTTCACGGCCCAGAGGGTCTCCAGCTAGCGGAGATGGCTCGAGGCTACAGCGGCACCACCTACGTCCATCGCTGGTTGGTTATCCAGAGCTTGGACCGTGTCCGGCGCGTTGTGTTCAAGCAGTTGGAATCGGCGGCGGATTGGTGATATCGAAGCTGATTACCTTGAGAATAAAAAGAAGGGTCCAGGGATCAGGGAACGGGGGTCAGGGAAAAGGCTGGCCCCCGTTCCCTGACCCCTGGACCCTATATTCAGAGGAGCCTCTTAATGAAAACCGTTCCCTCTGTCCCACTGGAATATCACGGCTTTTCGGAAGACGAGATGAAAGCCAGGGCGCTGGCTTTTTACGAAATGATGAAAAAACGACACAGCACCCGCGATTTCGCCGATAAGCCGGTGCCGTTGGAGGTCATCACGACCTGCCTGGAAACCGCCGGCCGCGCTCCGAGCGGAGCTAACCAGCAGCCCTGGCACTTCGTGGTTGTGACCGACCCGGCTATCAAGCATCAAATTCGGCTGGCGGCGGAAGCGGAGGAGCGCACTTTTTACACGGAACGGGCCTCCGAGGAATGGCTTGAAGCCCTGGCCCCGCTAGGCACGGATGCCGACAAAACCTTTATCGACCGGGCCGGTTGTCTTATCGTCATTTTTGCTCAGGCTTATGGTCTGGATGAAAATGGCGATCGTATCAAACATTACTACGTGCAGGAGTCGGTCGGTATTGCCACCGGCTTTCTAATTGCCGCGCTACACAACGCCGGGCTGGCCTGTCTAACCCACACGCCCAGCCCAATGAACTTTTTGGCTGAGATTCTGGGCCGCCCCAAAAACGAACGCGCTTACATCAACCTGATTGTCGGCTACCCCGCCGATGATGCCCAAGTGCCACTGCACGCCACTCATAAAAAAGTGCTGGCCGACTTTGTGAACTTTGTCTAGAATAGATTTACCCCGGATACCACACAATCCGAGGGTCATCTTCGCTGCGCTTATAATCCCAGGCAGCATCAACCATCTTTTGTAAGTCATATTGGGGTCGCCAACCTAGCAAAAATTTGGCTTTGGTGTTGTCCAGCCAGGTCGAATGGTAGGGGGTTTCGATCGCCACCGTGGGTAGCCCGCGCGATTCGGCCAGATAGGCCCCCAACGCCCCGTAATCGACCGGCTCATCCATGCAGATGTTAAACTTTTGCTGCCGGGCCTGAGGGTGATCAATGGCCAGCAGGATCGCGCTGACTAAATCCTCGACATGAACAAAGTTACGCTTGACCGGTCGCCCGTCGGCATCGGTCATTACCGGGATGGTTTGGGTTTTGACGTATTCCGCCGCTTTGTCCGGCCCGACTAACTCACCCCAGCGTGGCCCGCCAAAGACATCGTCGCCAAAAGAGAGCTGATACTTAAAATCGTCCTTTTCCATAATCCAGGGGGCCATCAGACAGCAGCCGTTGAGGTCATACTGAATATAGTACTGTTCCAGCATGACCTCCTCCAACACTTTGGAGAGGGCGTAGCAGCCGGGGTAAGCGCTGTGTTTTTGGGTTTCGGTCACGGGTACGGGGTGGGGGTAAAAAAAGTGACCCATCCCGGCATCGCCGCCGATCAGGATAAACTGTTGAAACGAGGGGCTGGTCCGGCAGCTTTCTAACAGCCAAAATAGGCCCTTAATCGCCACGTCCATAATCGTTTCCGGCGTCTCTTTGCTGGTGGCCAGGTGTAGCACGTGGGTCACATCCTGCATCGCTGCGTCAACGACCGAGCGATCTTCAATCGAGCCGCGCGCGATCTCCAGCCGGGCCTGGGGTTCCAGCAGCCGGTTGTAACACAGGGCGCGGATAATAAACTGATCAAACCGGGCATCGGCCAGTAACCGACGGATAAACACCTGGCCCACTTTGCCGGTTGCGCCGGTGACTAATATACGTTTTGCTTCGCTCATCAATCTCTCCTGCTTCTCGGTAGCGGCCATCCTCTTCCGAACGACAGCCAGTATTAAAATTCTAACATGGTCTTGATCAAGCCCGTAGCCGGGTCTAGCCAAGTGGGGAAGGCGGTGATAATCTCCTCCGGCGAAACTTGTTGGCTGATCCAGGGGGTCAGGTTGATCTGGCCTTGTTGCAGCATCTGGATCGACCAGACAAAATCCTCACGGGTCGCATTACGGCTGGCCAGTAAGGTCATTTCACGCTGATGGAAATCGGGGTCGTGAAAGGTGACATCGCCGGGAAAGTGGCCGACAAACGTCAGGCGGCCCCCGTGCGCCACATACCCAAAGGCCTGATTCATCGATTTGGAGCTGCCGGTCGCGTCGAAAACCGCCGTAGGCAACTCTCCCTTGAGGACGGTTTGCAGTTGAATGAGCGGATTGTTTTTGCCGTCAATAGCGGCTTCGATGGCAAAATGCCGGCGGCAAAATTCAAGGCGTTTGTCGCTAATATCCAAGACGATAACCTTTAGACCACTTAGCAAGGCAAATTGGCACACGGCCAGACCAATTGGACCCACCCCGATAACCAACGCCGTCTCTCCGGCCACCGGTTGCGCTCGCTTAACGGCGTGCGCGCCGATACAAAGCATTTCGACCAAGGCCAGGTGCTCCAGAGGAATCGTCTCAGCTTTGAGCAGGTTGTCGACGGGGACGATCATCCATTCCCGCATACCGCCATCTCGGTGGACGCCCAGCACTTGCATCTTGACACAGCAATTGGTTTTACCCCGGCGGCAGGCGCTGCACTGACCACAATGCAGATAAGGAATGACGCAGCAGGCGTCGCCAATGGTAAGGTCCACCCGCGGCTCGGTGGGGCCAATGGCAACCACCTCAACGGCTAATTCGTGCCCCAGCACACGAGGATAACTAAAGAAAT
>JAGRCC010000085.1 GCA_020433785.1 Anaerolineae bacterium | reverse complement strand
GCGATTGGCCCAAGAAGGGGCCAACATCATGATCGCCGATATCGACGACCAGAGCGCGAACGCGCTGGTGGCTGAACTCGAAGCGACCGCCGGAAGCGTGCAATATACCCACACCGATGTCACCCGCCGCGAGTCGGTTCAAGTTTTATTTGACGCCACCGTTGAGGCGTTCGGTGGGGTCGATATTCTGGTCAATAATGCGGCGTATGTGCATAAAGAGGGGGCCATTGCCAATTTTCTGGAATATACCGATAAAGCATGGGAAACTACCGTGGCGATCAATCTGTCAGGCTTATTTTACTGCTCCCAAATCGCCGCTCGCCTCATGGCCAAACGAGGCCAAGGCGGCGCGATTATTAATATGAGCAGCGGCGGCGCGACCCGCGCCCACCGGCACATGTTTGGCTATGACACCACCAAAGGCGGCATCGAAGCCGCCACGCGCTCGATGGCGCTCGATTTGGCCCAACTGAACATTCGCGTGAACGCTGTCATTCCCGGCAGCACCAAGGTGGACAACGGCACCGTCGTCAGCGGCAAACCGATCCCTCCGTCAGAGACCATTCCTTTACCCCGACAAGGCACCCCGGAAGATATCGCCGCAGCCGTGGCATTCCTCGCCTCGGATGATGCCGCTTATATTACGGGGTCGCGCATTTTCGTCGATGGCGGCATGGATGCTCAGTTACGGACGCCGTCGGTAGATTTTAGGTATGATTTTGGTGCGTTTACATAGGGTACTATGTTTGCACTTTTTTAGAAACCAGGTTTTTGAGGTCTTAAAAACCTGGTTTCTGGCCATAATACTTTAAAGTGCAAAGGTAGTGATAGGAGAAGTAGGCCAACTGCGCGACACCATATTGAGGGGGCGGCTTTGGTACGGTAAATCCAAGAATTAAATTAACCAAACGTAATCGAAGCGTTCAACAGCCCGGTAGATCAGTGGCCTGGTTCACCCACACACCGAAACCCGTCAGAGACGCCACGACGGTCCACGGGATGATCTATTAAGCGGGTGCGGTTGGCCGCACGAACATCCCTTTCTTTATTATACCAACTGCCCCCACGCAGCATCCTTGTATCGCCCGTCTCCGGTCCGTGCGGATTCTGAGTCGGTGAGTCTGCATAATAATCATCGCGATACCAATCATTTACCCATTCCCACACATTCCCGGCCATATCGTATACCCCGTACGGGCTTACTCCATCAGGATAACGGCCAATCGGTGTGGTGTCGCCTATATTCTCATTAAAATTCAATAACGCCTCATCGGGGAGAGGCTCATTTCCCCAGGGGTACATCCAGCCATCCACGCCTCGAGCCGCTTTTTCCCATTCGGCTTCAGTGGGAAGCCTGTCTTCACGCCATTGGCAATAGGTATTTGCTTGACGCCAACTTACGCAAACCACCGGATGATCTACTTTATCCGGGTCCATATATCTTTCCATACAGCCTGGAACGTTACAACCACCCGCCTCCACACAATTGGCGTACCGGGCGTTGGTTACCTCGTACTGGTCGATGTAGTAAGCATCAAGGGTTACTGAGTGGGTTGGCTCTTCATCTTTATCGCCACTATCGCTTCCCATCGTAAATGGCCCGGCCGGGATCAGCACCATAGGCGAACCATCAGCGGCAGTGATGGCTTGGGGAAGAACGATTGGAGCTGGTACGGGGATGCTTATCTGACTTGGCGCCGGATTAGGGGTTTCGGTGGCGCCAACATCATCGGGATAGAAATAGTAGAAAAGCCCTACAATGATCACAAGTAACATACCACCGGCTACCCCACCGAATAGCAACCCGTTTGTTGGGCGAGATTTACTGGCTCTCTGGATTCGCCCTTGGAGATCGCCATATTTATTAGTAGGGCTGTTGGTAAGATTATCATAGGGTTGATATTTTTTATATTTTCTAGGATTACGTATTTTGGTTAAGGCAAGAAGCCTGTCAATCAATTCTCTTCGTTCAGCGTATTCAATAAGCTTGTCTATAATCAGATCTTTGCCCATCTCTTGAGACAATTGGTCATAAACCGGTCTGAAATCGGGCTCATCATAACAGAGGCGGCGAAGTTCACTATCAGTAAACCCCTCATTGAGTAGGGTCCGAATGTTTTTTAAATTAAACTTCTGGGCATTGGATTGATTTTCTGCTTCCCCTTTATCGGGTGGTTCCCCCGAAGACTCTTGAAGAACCGATTTACTCAACACATTTTCTGCCACTTCGATCAGACGGTCAACGTCTGGATGAAAGATATCACCAATTGAAAGTGCATTACGGTCAGATAATTTTTTCAGATCAGCAGGTAAATCTGATGGCCGCGGCATAGTTGCGCCCTGAACCAGGGTAGGGATGACCCGGATGTTATGCTCTAGGGCAGTTTTAATTTCCAATCGCACAAAGTCATTTGGATTGTCTAACTGTCGCTGACCTGTGGCGTCAGTGATGGTCAGCCATTGTTGGCCGATCAAGGCAATCAGCACATCACAGGAAGCTACTGCCTCTTTAATGACATCAACAATATCCAAGCCGGGTTCAATGTTGTCAATACTCATAAAGATATTGTCATCGCCAAAATGTGGGCATAGCCGGTCGTACAGTCGGCCGGCATAGCCGGCACTGTCATCCCTGCGATAGCTTATAAATATCCGTGACAAACTGTCTCCCCTTTTAACTATTATAAAGACCCGCCCCACCATAAATGGTTTTTAGAAACCAAATGATACATTTATATTACCTGCATTTTATCATCGTCGCGGATCAGAAACAATTGTTGAAATCCGTTTGCAACAGACAATCAACTCTCAATATTTTCTCCATTATTTCTCAGCAAGTTCTTAACATTTGTGGGATACAATTCAGCTTAGGATCGTTTTAGGTTCTATTCAGCATTGGAGGCTTCTAAAAAAATGAAAACAAAGATAATCGTCATATGGTTGCTCCTGGCCAGTTTGTGGCTGGCCGGCTGTGCCGCCGGACCAGCACCCACGGCCACAATATCAGCCACAACCGCGCCGACTGAGGCCGAGGTGGTCTCGACCCCGATTAGTGCTGCCACTGAGACAACGGAGGCAACCCCCATTGCGGCCACCACCCCGGCAGCCGTTTCAACTACAGCCGGGGCTGTCCAAGACGCCACGCCCGCTATTGTCGCCGCAGCCAACGCCTTTCTGGCCACACTCAGCGATAGCGAGCGCGAATCCGTGTTATTTGATTGGTCGGACACCGATCAAAAGCAGCGTTGGTCCAATTTGCCGGAAGGCGGCTTCGAGCGTGACGGCTTGATGTGGGGCAATCTGAGCGAGACCCAGCAGAACGCCTGGCTGGCCTTGATGCAGGCCACCTTGAGCCCTGAAGGCTACAACCGCGTCATCGCCGAATGGACCGCCGATGACACCTTGGAAAACGGGGGCCGTGGCTTGCAATTTGGCTCACAGTATTATTGGGTCGCCCTGATTGGGACGCCGTCGGAAACCGAGCCGTGGCAGTGGCAGTGGGGCGGGCATCACGTCACCGTTAACGCCACGATTGTCGGCCCGAACATCTCCCTGACCCCCAGCTTTATCGGGGCGCAGCCGGCCACATACACCGACGCCAACGGCAACACGGTTCGTCCGCTGGGCGACATCGAGGACGAGGCGTTTGCCCTGGTCAACTCGCTCGACGCTACGCAGCAGCAAGCCGCCATTATGGGCGCCACGTCTATCGATCTGGTGCTTGGCCCCGGCCAGGACGGCAAAATTCTCCAACCCGAAGGATTGCCGGCCTCACAGCTGACCGCCGATCAACAGGCGGCCCTGCTGCATTTAATCGGTCACTACGCCGGTCTGGTCAACGATGAGGACGCGGCGGCGCGGATGGCCGAAATCGAGGACGGACTGGACGAAACCTACTTCGCCTGGTACGGTCCAACGACCGCCGGCAGCGCCGTTTACTTCCGTGTCACGGGGCCAACCATCGTCATCGAGTACTCGCCCCAGCAAATGGGCGGCAACGCGGCCAACCACATCCACGGCATCTATCGCGACCCCACCAATGATTATGGGGCCGCGTATACGCAATAGCGTTGCTCGCCTATAAGCGGGCCAGAACCGGGACGCAGGTTTTCGCCGATAAAAACAAAAATTTAGCGTTTATTTGTGTTTATCTGCGTCCCGTAAAATCGATTGAAACTCAAATAGCTCCTTCAGGAACGAGTCTAATGAATCAACCTGGCATCATCATCAGCCGTTACGGGCTGCGGTCACTTCTTTTAATTGGGCTGATTGCGCTGCTGTGCGGGTGGCTGACATCGCCCAAAACGGCGCTGGCCCACCCGGCCGATGTATATTTGCAAGCCACATACATCACGGTCGCCCCCACCGAGATAGTGGTGGAACTGGACCTCACGCCGGGCGTGTTGGTCGCGCCGCAACTTCTACCCCTGCTTGATCTCGATGGTGATGAGCAGATTTCAGACGCCGAAGGCCAGGCGTATGTGGAGATGATGCTGCGCCAGGTAGTGCTGCAACTGGATGGGCAGCCGCTGGCGTTGGCCGTCACCAAGGTCGATATGCCGACATACCTCAACGTCCAGGCCGGCTACGGCTCGATCCGTATCTTCACGACTGCCACGCTGGCCGACGGAATGACGGGTACGCACAGCATCTCCTACCGCAACAACTTTGCGCCCACCGGCTCAGCCTACCAGGTTAATGCCTTTGTGGATAAGGCCGTGACCATCACGCTCGGCCGGCAGAACCGCGACAGCCTCCAGCAAAGTATGACGATGGATTATACCGTCGGCAGCGCTGTACCCGATACAACTGAGCCGGCCGCCACGGCCGCCACAAACACCATCGCCGCGACAACGGAGTTGGCTAGTTTGAACCGTATGATTGAAACTCAGGCGGGCGCTTCGGAGCAAGGAAGGCAGCTGCTGGCCTATCTGTATGAGCCAACAAGCTCACTATGGGGATTATTGCTGGGACTCGGCCTGGCTGTGGCGCTCGGGGGACTACACGCGCTCACGCCCGGCCACGGCAAGACATTGGTCGCCGCCTATCTGGTCGGCAGTCGTGGGACGGTGCGGCACGCCATTGCGCTGGGCGCCATTGTGACATTCACCCATACGGCGTCCGTGATTGTGATTGGCTTGCTGGCGCTGTTTGCCAGCCAATTTATTGTGCCCGATGTGCTGACGCCGCTCCTGGAAATCCTCTCCGGCTTGCTGGTCGTCGTTATCGGTGTCCGGCTGGCCTGGCAGCGCTGGCTGGCCTTTTACAGCCGCCATAATCCTGACCACGAACATCCACATAGTCACAGCCACGATCATCATCATACCCACGACCACCATCACAACCATGACCACGCTTATACCCACAATCACGGCGATGGGCACACCCACACCCACCTGCCTCCGGCGGAGGGCGTCACCCTGGGTAGTCTGGCAGCGATGGGCGTTTCGGGCGGGCTGCTGCCCTGCCCTGAGGCGCTGGGGATTATGGTCATCGCCATTGGCCTTAACCGCGTCCTGCTCGGCCTGGGGCTGATTGTCTCCTTTAGTTTCGGCCTGGCGGCGGTGTTAATTGTCATCGGTGTTTTGCTGGTGCGCTCGCGCGGGTTGGTGGAACGCCTGGGCGGCAGCGGCAGCCGTTGGAGCCGGGTCTTGCCCCTGGCCAGCGCCGTATTGGTCACCGCTTTGGGCATCGGCCTTACCCTCAGCGGTCTGACTAACTATCTAGGATAACGTCGAGAATATGATTTTTTCGGGCTTCGCCAGGATTCCAAAAACGGACCCCGGAGCAGGAGTTGGTGAAGAAAGTTATTTCTTGTCAGCCTACAACTTACCCGACTGAACTTGCCACATTTGATATTTCTCGGTGATAACTTTTGCCCAGTGGGCCAGGGGCCGGGTAGGTTGACCTGAACATTGAGCCACGATTGCGACCCTAGCGACATAAATAAACCATAACCAGGCTATTAGCAACTGGATCAGAGACTTAAAATGGAAAAATTCTACCTTTGGATTGTATTATAGAGAGTGATTAGAGAATTTGCGAAATTATTTTGCACTGGGGCTAGAAGGCACCTCTAACAGCCCCGGTGCAAACCTTATTATACCAACGCAGGTGATTACCGCAGAAATGCAGGTGATTACCATACTTAGGGCAGGTGATTATTAACCCCAGATGTAATTCACGATCCGAAGTCAGTTGGCCTTAAATCGTAGAGACCGGTTATCCCATCGACAGGTTCAGCGTTCTCCCTGATCCAGTCGGTTATATCCTGATTGGCATTAAACATGCCGCCGCCACGATTGTTTCGACCAGCCTCATCTGTATTGGCCAATCCCGGAACGCCACTGCCAATCGGGGGTGCGCCCGCAACTCCGCCGCCAGGGGGAGGCCCGCCGGGAAGAAGGTTGCCCCTCGCTGGATCAAATCCGCCCCCTGGTCCACCGCCCGGTCCACCCCGACCATCATCTAACAGGAAGAAACGCAGCTCACCGGAAGTCACTTTGTCTTGAAACTCGGCCAGGGTTAGAGTTTGATCGCGGCCCGAAAAACCGCCCAAAGTCATAATATTACCGATATCTTCACTGAGAATAAATCGGCTAGCCTGGTTCTGCGAACTAACGGCCACAAAATACTTTTCCCCAGCATAATTTTCCTTTAAGTAGGCCAGAAGCTCGGAACTGATATCCTGCGGCCCAAACATACCGCCGCCTGGCGGCCCACCGCCGGGGGGAAAGGGACCGCCGGCCGGCGGGGGCGGCGATCCGGCTTGGCCATCGCGCTGAGCGATATTACCGCCCATGGACGGCGGACCATCGCGATTGGGATCGGGGGCAAAGCCGTTGGCTACAGGTGGTGGGCCACCACGGTTATCCCGTTGGGCAAAGCCGCCTGGCCCGCCCGGTCCGCCGGGGCCACCCGGACCAGGGCCTCTCACCGGCGGGCCGCCGATAAAAATCGGTGAGGCGGTGTTGCCGTACAACGTGGTGTAGCCGCTCCAAACTAGCGGTGTCGCCATTAGGCCGACCAATGCAGCCACGCCACCGGCCAGAAGCAGTTTTTTGTTGGTTTGAAAGAAAATGGCGACGAGGGCGATGGCGGTCAAGGCGAAAATTATCGGCACAAGCCAAACCGCATAGCCGGCTTGAAAAATAAGATAGACTTGCACCGGCACGGAGGCCAGCAGCATCAAGGGAAGCCGTCTATTGGAAGCGCCTTTATCCCTAATTTCATAGACCAAACCACCGATAAGGAACGCGATAGGCACGGCAAATATGTTCAAATAATACGAATGGAAGAAAGAGGCGAAGCTAAAAAAGAGGTAGCCGGTAATGAAAAACCCTATATTTATCGTGTTCAGTAAGTCAAGGCTGGACAGCGGGACATCTTTACCTACCATTTTTTGGAATAGTTTTTTAAAGTTACGCACAGTGAAGTAACCGCTAAATAGAATGGCCGAGACCAACAGCCAACCGGTTTGGGTGGCCATCTCGCCCACAAACAACCGCTGCGGCCCTTTTTCACCGACATTGAACCCATTTCGGCCGCCCACGCCGCCTTCCCCTAACAACCTTTGAGCGCCGTTATACCCCAAAGCCAAATTCCAGGCCGAGTCGTTATCACTACCGCCCATGTAGGGTCTCATATCCGCCGGCGTCAGATCGACGATGGTAATCCAACTAAACGAGACGAACGCGGTGACAAGAAGAAAGAGTAGCGCGATTTTGAACTTATCAAACAGTTTACCCTCGGCGAAAATAAACACCCCCCCCACCAGAGCCGGCAAGATCAAAAACGCTTGCATCATTTTGGTGTTGAAGCCCAGGCCAATCATAGCCGCCGAGAGCGCGAGAAACAGCATCTTCTTTGTATCGAAATACTGAATGGCGAAAAAGATAGCCAACAGAATGAATACAAGCAGCAACGCGTCAGGGGTATTGTTTCGATAAACCGCCACATTGACCGGCGATAAGGTGATCACTAATCCGGCTGCAAAGGCCGGAATCTTGCCCGCTACTCTTTTTACGATGATGTAGGTTAGGATTGTGACGGCTATGCCGGCTAACGCGTGGGGCAATAGAATGATAAATCCGCTAAAACCAAATATTTTGGCAAAAATAGCATCGAGCCACAACGACAGTGGCGCTTTATCGACACTAATAAAGCCAACCGAGTCAAAGCTGACAAAGAAAAAATTAGACAAACTTTGGGTCATACTTTTAATTGCAGCGGCATAGTAGCCATTGCCATACCCTAAATGCCATAGGTTGTAGATGTTGAGAAAGCCGGCCAGGAGTACTAAAAAGCCCAAGTCTAAGTTGTTTTTGATTTTACCGATTGTATTATTCATCGCAGCAACTTTCCAGAGGAGTTAACACTTCACAATTGGGTTTGATTAGGGAGCATATTATTGTAGGACGAACTTAAGTTTGTCCTACAAACATATGAGCTATTGAAAAGATATATTTCACAAAAAGTATAGTGAAGAATTGTTCAGAAGTTGTTAAGAGGGGGTAAGAATTTGATTAATTTTTGCAATGAGGGCTACTCAAACTCCACCACGAGCGTTTGGCCGTCGAACGTAACCTGATCACCGGCGCGCAGCTTTTTCTTGCGCCGGGTCTCGACGACGCCGTTGACCCACACCTCGCCGTCCTGAATGACCAGCTTGGCCTGGCCGCCGGTGCCGACCATCCCGGTGATTTTCATAAATTGATCGAGCTGAATAGTAGGTTCTTCTGGGGGGGGCATATCGGCTCCGTATCTATATGTCTAATTGAAAGGCCCGGCTGAGGTAAGTGAGCATCACCGCGCCGGCCGCTTCTGCGGTGCGGCCAAAGGTGACGATGCCATCTTCGTGGCCGGCCATAGCAAAGATGCCTAAAGCGACGACCTCCGTTTCTCGGAACAGCCCCTCAACCTCAGCCGCCAGTTCCGGGCTGCCATAGGGGACATCGGCGGCGGTTAGGGGGATGTCCATCGCTTCGGCGTGCTGCCAGATGTGAGGCGAATGGGCGTGCATCACCCACTGCACCCCGGCATCGAGCGCGTAAACCGTCCCATGCGTCAGCGACTCAGCCGAGGGGTGGACCGGCCCCTCACCGACCAGCCGGTTTTGAACCGGGTCGCATTCCAATACCGTGGCATACTGTGCGGCGGTCAGTTCCGGCAGATGGCCCGTTTGCGTGCCGCTAATCACAAAACGCGGCCCATCGAGCCGCCGGCTGATATTGCCGAAGCCGTAACCGCCGTAGCGCTCCGGATCCTGCCCGATCAATTGCAGCAGGTACAATATCTTACGCCAGGCGTTGATTTCGCGCACCTGTTCGGCCGGTAACGGCGGCGCCGGGGTGTAGTCGAGGTGGTATTTGATAACGCCTTCGGTGTTGGTCATAAATCTCTCTTTTTACATTTGGAGGTAACAAAGCCAGCTTTGTTGCTCCAATACCGTGATCCGGAGCGTCAAAGTAAACTTTGACCTTGACAAAGCCAGCTTTGTTGCTCCGGTATTCAGGCTACATTCCTGTGTACTTAAAGTAGGCGACGGTTCGTTGGACACTCTCTTCCATTGTTACTTGCGGTTGGTAACCAAAATCCTGCTTGGCCCGCGAAATGTCGTAGTAGTGGCTCAGGGCCAACTCATTGGCCAGAAAGCGAGTCAGGCGCGGTTCGCCCTTAAGGTTGAAGGTGCGGTAGGCAAACTCCATCGCTCCCCCCAACGTGCGAGCCAATGACAGCGGAATCTTTTTGGTGACCGGCGGTACACCTAGCCGGCGAAACAGATCGTTGACCCACGGCCATAAAGCCACCGGTTGGTCCTGGCTGATGAAATACACCGACCCGGCCACAGCCGATCCCGGTTCCAGAGCATCGGCGGCCAGCAGATGGGCGCGGGCCGCATCCTCAACGTAGGTTACATCGATTTTATTGGTCCCATCACCTACCTGGACCAGTTTGCCGGCCCGCGCTCGATCCACCAGCCGGGGAATAATATGGATGTCACGAGGACCGTAGACGATGTGCGGCCGCAGCGAGACGGTCAGCAGGTCGTCGCCGTTGGCCTGGGTGTCCATCTGCTCGGCGATGGCTTTGGTCTGGGGATAGTAGCTTTCGTACGTTTCGGGGTACGGCAGCGACTCGTCAGCACCGGCGCGGGATTGGTTATTGGCGACCACGCTGGGTGTGCTGGTAAAGATCAGCTTCCCGACCCCGTGTTCGCGGCAGCCAGCGATAATGTTTTCGGTGCCGGTGACGTTGGGCCGGTAAAACGACTCCCACGTTCCCCAATAGCCGGCCTTAGCCGCCACGTGGAACACCGCATCCAGCCCGGTGCAGGCTTTAACCACATCGTCGCGGTGTTGTAAATCGCCCTGAATTTGTTTCGCGCCAAGCTGGACCAGTTCCGGGTACGCGCTCCGCGCAAAAACGGTGACCTCATCGCCGCGCGCCAGTAACTGCTCGACGATGTAGCGGCCCAGAAATCCTCCGCCGCCGGTGACAAGTGCTTTCATTATATAGCGTCGTCCTCTCCCTAAAATGCGACTACCGATGGATGACCGCCGACAGCCGCGTTTAAGCGAATTTCTGGGTGGTCAGCGGTCGGTCATCGACGGTCGTCAAAGCTGTTTGGCCGCCCAAACGGCCAGCTTCTCACGCTGAATTTTGACGTTGTGCCGGACATCAACCGGGAACGATTCCTTAAATAAGAAATCTTTGATCCCTTGGGTGTGCTCGTACTTTTGCCCCTGCGCCAGCAACTCATCGATCAAACGCTGCTGGGTCGATCCGTCCGGCAGCGCGCCGGAGTTGAGTTCGACGATGAGCACGGGGCGTTGGCTGCCCAGCGGGCCGACGCCGACCAGCGCCGTGCGTGATACGTCCGGGTGGGCGTTGAAAATGGCCTCGCAGGGGACAGGCAGCAGCAGTTCCTCGGCGGTTTGTACCCGGTGGGCTTTGCGGCCGCACATCCACAGCCGGCCGCGTTTATCGAAGTAGCCCAAATCGCCCATCCGGTGCCAGACGGCGTCGCCTTCGCGAATTTTGGCCTGGGCGGTCTGTTCGGGCCGGTTGAGGTACAGTCGGGTGACGACCGGTCCCTTCACCGCGATCTCGCCCAACTCGCCCGGCGGCAGCACCAGCGAGTCGTGCCAGTCGGCAATCGGTTCGTCTGAGATCGGGATAATTTGGATGGTGACGCCGTCCAGCGGCTGGCCGACACAGACACCCCAGCCTTCGTCGGTGAGCTTGGCCGTCTCGGCTAAAATTTCGGTGCTGGCAATGGTGCTAATCGGCAGCGCCTCAGTGGCTCCGAAGGGCGTGTGAATGTGGCCGCCGTCGAGAATGTGATCGGTATACTCCTGGATCAGCCAAGGCGGCACCGGTGCGCCGGCCATAAAAATACGCTTCAGTGACGGCAGTTTGATCTGATTATCCAGACAGTATTGGCCGACAATTTTCCAAATGGTCGGCGAGCCAAAGCTGGTGGTCACACCGTGTGTCTGGATCGACTCAACCCAGTAGGCCGGGTTGAGGGCAGCCGGTTTGCGAAAGTCCATGTCCGGCATAATGGTGGTCACGCCCAAAGCCGGATTAAACAGGGCGAAAATCGGTAGGCCAGGCATATCGACCTCGCCGTCGCCGACGCCCAATACTTTGAGCAATTCGATTTGGGCCTGAAACATGCCGTGCAGGTAAACCACCCCCTTGGGGATACCGGTACTGCCGGACGTAAACGCCACCGCCGCTTCGCTCTCGGTGGTGGTGGGGGCAAAAGGGGCCGGCTCGGGCCGCGACAGTTGCAGTTCGGCCAGGGTTGCGCCGCCCCAAAACCAGCGTTTGCCGGCGGTGATATTCTTCTGTACAGTGCGGAACGCCTTGGGAAATAGGGTTCGCAGGGCGTGCGCCAGCGGAATGCCGATAAATGCCACTGGCTCTGTTTCAGCCACACATTGGAGAAACGGTTTGCGCCCCATCCCCGGATCGATCAGGATGGGCACCGCACCGATTTTGAACAGGGCAAAGGCTACAGCGATGAGCTCGACGCCGGGCTTGACCATCAGCAAGGTTCGGTCGCCCTGTTTGAGGCCGTACTCACGCAACCCGTGGGCGTAACTATCGACCAGTTGGTTGAGTTGGGCAAAGGTCAATTGGAAATTTTTGGCCCGCCCCTGCTTATCTCGTCCGGCCGGAAAGACAATCGCTCGCCGGAAGGGGGCGCGTTCGGTCATTTCGGCGAGGGACTGGGCGATGTTGTAGGGGGTGGGGGAGCTTGGGGAGTTTGTGGAGTTCATAGAGTTTGTGGAGTTAGTTGGGTTGATGGCGTTATGTGAGTCGGGGGAGTTTGCGGGAGGGGTGGAGTTGGGAGAATCCACAGGGCTCTGTGAAACGTTTGATTCTTTTGGATCAGACGACTTTAAATTCTCCTCTTTATTTAACTCTTCCACTAATAATCACCTCCTAAACTTCAAGTACTCCAGCGTGAAGAACCGCAGAGGAGCCTAAAAACGCGGATAAAGAATAGAAGAAAATCCGCGAATTTCCGTCAATCCGTGTTTCTAAACCCACACCAACGCTCTGACGGGGACTAGCCAACTGTATAAACTCTATCGACTCCAAGAACACCATCAACTCCACAAACTCTCACGAACTCAAAAACTCCTGAAGCAACGGAACAATCCGCTCGTGGGCATCCTCAACCACGTAATGACCGGCATCGGCGAAGCGATGGGTTTCGGCGTGAGGGAAGCGGCGCTGCCACTCGGCCAGGAAATGGTCATCGAAGCAGAAATCTTTGCCGCCCCACATAATGAGCATCGGGTGCTGTTGAAATTGGGCCAGTCCGGCTTCGATTTCGACCAGGACGGGCCGGGTGGGATGATCGGCTTCCAGCGGAATGTCCTGAACGAAGCGATGCACGGCGATACGATTGTCCCAACTGTTGTAGGGGGCGATGTAGCCGGCTCGAACTTCCGCGGTCATCCGATCCGGATGGCGGCTGGCCATGTAGACGGCCAGCCCGGCAAAAGCGTTAAAGCCGCGCACTAGAATACCGCCGAACAAATCGGGCCGGCACATGCGAATGCGCTTCGGGATGAGCGGCAGGACGAAGGCGGCGGTATTGAAGATAACAAAGCGGGCGATATTGTCAGGATGGCGCGTAGCGTAGCCCATGCCGATGACGCCGCCCCAATCGTGAACCACCAGCGAAATATCTTTGAGCTGTAAATGGTCCAGCAGCGTTTCCACATTGCGAATATGCTGGTCGAGCGTGTAAGGGTAATCCTGCGGTTTGTCCGACAGGCCGCAGCCCATGTGGTCGGGCACAATCACGCGGTGAGTCTGGCTGACCGGCGGGATCAGATGGCGATAGTAAAAGGACCAGGTCGGATTGCCGTGCAGCATAACTACCGGCGGCGCGTCGCGTGGTCCTTCATCTAAATAATGATAGCGCCGGCCGTTTAAATCGAGCCAGTTGGATTCAAACGGGTAGAGATTTTTTAGTGAGGTTGTATTGGTCACAATGATAAACCTGAGTCAGTGAAAAACTAGAAATTAGAAATTAGACCTAAAAAGTAGTAAAGCGATACGGACTCAGTTTTTCTAACTTCTATTTTCTATTTTCTGATTTCTAATGGGCCTGGTTACTCACGGTTAAGCACATATTTCTCAAACGCCTCGGCGGTCCAGGGTAGGGCGGGTTTGAAAAAGTAGTCGTAAATGGCTTGGGCATAGACGCGAATCTCTTCCTGAGCATCGGAAGCGGTGCGCAGGCTGAGGAAGTGCATCAGGTTGTGAACATCGGTTTTGACGACCCAGGTGTAGTAGACGGCGAAGCCGGGCAAAAATAGACGAGCCTGCTCTTTGGCCACGCCGGCGGCCAGGGCGCGTTCATAAAGGGCGAAGCCTGCGTCAAAGTGCTTGAGCATTTCGGCGGTTAAGGCGTCGGCTTCGGCCGGATCGATCACACCTTCGCTGGCCTGTTTGTTGTCCTTCGACTGCTTGCGCCAGACGGTCGGCACATAAAAATCGTCTTCGTTAAAAGGAGTGTAACGCCCGCTTTGGGCGTTGTAGTGCCAGGTACGATGGCGGGCCCACTGCCACCAGACCAGCACCGGGGCGCGCACCCGAAATTTCATTTCAACCTGCTCAAAAGGGCTGGTGTGACGATGGCGTAGCAGATAAAAGAGCAGCTTCTTATCTTTTTCATCGCCTTTGCTTTCCCCCAAGAACGACACCCGGGCAGCGTTAACAATCGAAATGTCGTCGCCCATCATGTCTTGCAGTTCAACCCAGCCCTTATCCAGCACCTCGACGCGCCGGCCGAGGAGTTCGCTTTTTGCTGACATAGTCCATCCTCCGTTGGTTTTACCAAGCGGCATTATACACGTTAAATCATCAATGGAGCAAAGCGGAGAAAGCCAGACTACCGCCACTCGAACGGTAGCAATTGACCAGCCGGCGACAGGAGCGGACCGGTCGGATTGCCGCTGCTATCGACGCCGGTTTGGCGTTTGATAACCACCGTCCAGTCGATCCAGCCGTTGGCCGGGCGCTCTTGCTTGGTCAACCGCAGGCTGTTACTTTTGGTCCAATGTTCGGCAGCCGGACCGTTGCGATAGTTGAGTTGGACGACATAGAACTCGTCTTCATCCAAAATAGCGGTTGACGTCCAGTTGAGCAGAAGCGTCGTATCATCGATCACGGCATCGCTGCCGGGGGTGAGGAGTTTGGGCAGCGGATAATCGGGTTGGGGGGTGAAGGTGGCCGTAGGTAGCGGGGTAGGGGTTGAGGTTGGCGTCGGCGTTGACAGCGGTACGGAGATTTCCTGGCCGGGGAAAATCAGGCCCAAATCTTTATCGGTATTGACGGAAAAAATGCCGTCGATGGTGGCACCGTGCTCATAGGCGATACTGCTGATGGTGTCGCCTTCTTTAACTACGTAACTGATCAGCGGCGGCGGTGTATCGTCCTCCACTTCTTTCGCCGACGCCGCCTTGCCGGGAATCAGCAACGGCTGCCCGACGCTCAACATGGCGCTCAATTCGAGGTCGTTGGCCTCGGCCACCTGCTCGGCGGTGAGGCCGTAGAGCGAGGCGACGATACTCAGCGTTTGGCCGCTTTCGATAGAATGGATGAGCGGCTCCGGCGTGGGCGTGGGGGTAATCGTGGACGTGGGCGTTGGAGTCGATGTGGTGGTGGGGGTGGAGGTAACGGTTGGGGTCCGGCTGGGGGTGAGGGTGACCGTATTTTCAATGGCCTCGGCGATTTGGCCGGCGTTATTATTCTGATAGCCCAAAACCGTGATGACAATCAGCACAACAATAACCACACCCAAACCGATCCCTTTCCACGAATGGACAAATTGGTAGGTATCGAGCGGCAGGTTATCGACGGGCTGGTGGCACATCATACAGACTTTGGCCTGTTCGGCTACCGGGGTGCCGCAGTGCAAGCAGCGTCGCTGGTGGTGGTAGTAGGGCGTTGTTTTACCGCAGGTTGGGCAGCGAGTTTCATGCGGGGCTAAATCGGCCCCACATGATGAGCATTCAGTCATAACTTTTTGGCGCTTTCCTTAGGTCTAACAAATGATGTAATTCAGTAGACCAGGTGGCAGTCGTTTTAACCGTCACCTGAATAGATACTGCCTGACATCAAAGGAATTTATTATGGATTGACGGGGGTTAATTGTCAATTTTGCCGGGCGAGCGATAGTCTCAATTTACGCGGGTTTATAGATTTGTCCACAGATTTACACTGATTGGTCACGGATTTTTATCACAATTTTGATACTATCGGTGACCATCTGTGCCTATCTGTGGACCCTTAAAGCAGTCACTTAAATCCATATTTAGATAGGCTATTATTCGGTGAGAAACTGCTCGATCAACTTCCAAATTTGATCCTCGTCGAAATTGTCAACCAACTGGGCCAGCCGGGCCGCGAACGGCTGGTATTGATCACCCATTTGTTCAATTTGCGAAGCCTGTTTCTTCAGGCGCAAAAGTTCCCCCTTCATCGCCAGGTCATACAAAATGGCCATCTCTTCCGGCGGCGGCGGGATCAGCTTGGCTTCGACTGGCTTGAGGTTAGCCGCATCCGGACGAACTTCATTCACCCTCAATCGTTGGTGGAGCGAGTCGCCGGAACCGGCGATGGTCTCCAGCGCGGCTGCTGACGGCTGGGTGTGAGGCGTCATCCAGACGACGGGAAAGGTCAAATCCAGGCGGAAATCGCTGCCCCGACCCAATTCGCTCTCCACCCCCAACTGACCGCCCATTGCGTCGATCAAATTTTTGGTAATCGCCAGTCCCAGGCCGGTTCCTTCAGCCCGGTAACGCGCCTCGCTGACCTGTTCAAAGGGCAGAAAGATACGCGGCAGTTGGTCCGGGCTAATGCCGATGCCGGTATCGATGATCTCAAAACGGAGGGTCTCGCTCGCTGAGATGGCGGTAGTGGCGGCATCGCGCTGATCCAGATAAGCCTGCGTGTGGGGATCGAGCAGCCCAACGCGAAAGATGACTTCGCCCTGCTCAGTGAACTTGATGGCGTTGCCCAGCAAGTTGATCAGAATTTGACGGAGCCGTTTTTCGTCGGCGTGAATAATCGGCGGCAAGACTGTTAGTTTTTCATAGGTAAAATCGACATCTTGTTTTTGGTGAGCGCGAATATGAAACATGCTCACAATCCCTTCCAGAAAGTTCGGCAGATGAAAATCGGTGGGATAGAGTTCCATTTTACGGGCTTCGATTTTGGATAGATCCAGGATATCGTCAATCAGGGTCAATAGGTGCCGGCCGCTGGCCTGAATGACCTTGACCGCGCTGGCCTGCGATGGGTTCAAGCTCGGATCGCGGTTGAGGATGTGAGCATAGCCGATAATGCCGTTGAGCGGCGTGCGAAGTTCATGGCTCATCGTCGCCAGGAATTCGCTCTTGATCTTGTTCATCTCATGCAAACTCAGGTTGGCCTGCGCCAGTTCGTCGACCTTGGCATCGAGGTTGTTGTTGACATGTTTGAGTTCGTCCTGCACGGTCACAAGATGCCTCAACATGCGATTGAAGGCATGGCTTAACTCTTCGAACTCATCGCCCGTACGGATGTCTGCACGCTGATCCAACTCACCATGAGCGATGGCATCGCTGACATCCTTCAGGTGCAGAACAGGTTTGACGATCACATACCGGACAATTGCATAGGCGGCTGCCATCGCCAGCGAAGCAGTGATCAATGCCATAGCGATCAGGATGGCGTTGTTCTTCTGGACCTCGCGGTTCGTCTTGACCAGCGGCATAGAGATATGAGCGACCCCCAGCATGTCGCCGACTTTCAGATCGGGATTTCCCTGTCTTTCAGCGTGACACACAACACACTTCTGACCCGCGAGGACGACCTGGTAATACTCGAATTTTCGGTCTTCGGTATTTTCGATCGTTTTTTCGAGCGGGACATCCGCCGGCTGATCAGACTGTGGATTAGTCTCTTTTCGAGCCTCTTCGTACAGGGCCATGAGTTCCTGCACCGCCAGACGCCCGCTGCGATCGCCCGCTCGTTTGTCCGCTGGCGGAATATAAGCCGTTGTCGAATCTGCCGAGGCCTCCCGACCCTGGGGTACCAGAGGCCGCAGCAGTTCAAACGTGTAATCCGGGGCCGCCTGCAGGGCATCAGCCACTTCCTGAAAAATCGGAAGGTAATCCTCGTTGAGTCCCGCTTGGGGGGCGTGGTATGCCAGAATGCTGGGGGCAACCAGCAAACTTGCCTGCTCGCGGGTTTGCTCTCGAATGATTCGCAGGTTGAGTTTGGCGTAAAAGTAAAAGCTGCCCGTGATCAGGAGCATCAGTCCCCCGCCAAACAGGAAGCGGCACTTCCGCTCCAGGCTCGTCTCCCCCAGGAGGCGTTTGACGGAACGATAACACATGAAGCTGGGCTCCTGCATCAATCAAAGGCACAACAACACAACGTGCCTCGCGGGTACTTATCGTAGCCAATAGCCCCGTGCCGGCGGTATAGCGAGTTTCGGAAAGGAGATACAGAAATTCTCCCCTCTCATGAAACAGCCTCTTGCCTCTCCTGAGGTCATTCACCCCTCTCAAAGTGAGAGTCGGTCTCTCCCTCTGACAGCATAATGGGTATAATGCGGGGGCAACTGTCGACGAAGAAAAGGGACGCAGACGATGCCACTGAAAACTCACCCGCCAGAGGAGCCTGCGCTCAATCTCACACCGATGATCGACATCGTGATG
>JAGRCC010000924.1 GCA_020433785.1 Anaerolineae bacterium | reverse complement strand
CCCATAATATTGACATAGTCCCAACCGGGCACCCACCATTTTTCCCCTTCCGGACTGAAGAGGGGAAACAGCACCTCAATCGGTTGGTCGATTTCAAACTCGGTGGTGTGTTTGATTGTGTTCATTGTGTCTCCTTTGAAAATAAGATTGTAGGACAACCTTAAGGTTGTCCTACGGAATTTTCATTGTCACTGTCGTCCTGTAAGGCCTGTTCGACTGCCTTGAAAATAGGTTTAGTAAGATAAATCGCTGATTTGTCCGGGTTGGGACAAGTCCGGCGACTTGTCCTACTCCTTACTCCCTACCTCACCATCAAATACCCCCCGGCGATCAACAACACAGCGGCGATCATGCGCCCGCCGTCGATGGGGCGCAGCGGAACGCCCAATAAGCCGAATTGATCGATGATCATGCCGCTGACCAGTTGGCCGATGATGATCAGCACGATGGCAGCGGACGCACCAAGCCGGGGCAGGGTATGGCTCAACGAGAGATAGAGCACGATCCCCAACGACCCCGCGCCCAGCATATACCAGGGCAGCGTGCGCCACTGCTCAATCCGCTCGCCGCCGCGCAGCACCAGCAAGATCGCCGAGAAAATGGCGCCGCTGGTGTGAATGATAAAACTGCTCGATAGCCCGCCGACGCGCTGGCTGATCGAGCCGGCAATGGGGGATTGGATACCCACCGCGATGCCTCCCAGAATACCGATGAAGATGGTTATTGCAATTTCTAGCATGGGTGCTCCTCATTAGAGATTAGAGATGGGGAGATAAGGAGATGATGTCCACCCAATCTCCTTATCTCCCAATCTCCTCATCTCCTTACTCACTCCACCTACTTGTCAATCAAGCCGAATTCCGGGTACAATATCCCTATCCACCTCGACGCCAAATCCTTCTTATTCTTACTCCTCGCCCTCTATGCCCATCCTTTAAAAGCCCTGCCGAGGTCACGATGAGCCAAACGCATCCTCATATTTTGAGACGTATTCAAGAAGCCAAAGACAAAAAGCTCGAGACGTTGGATCTGAGCTACCGGACAACTGGAATTAAGTTGAGCCAAGTTCCGCCGGAACTTTGTGAATTAAACCAACTGAAACAATTGGATTTGCGCGGTCAGGCCGTAGCGGTTCTGCCCGAGGCGATGCTGAGCCTCCAAAATTTGACACATCTCGATCTCCGAGGTGTGGCTTTAGCCAGCTTACCTAATTGGCTAAAAAAGGCCAAGTCACTCAATAGTCTAGGTTTTTGGTGGCGAAAACCAACGCCACCGGCTGAATGGGTTCAGAAGTTCGGATGTTTACAACTTGAATTTTACGGCACTTACCTCACTTCCCTCCCAAACTGGCTTATACAACTTAATAATCTTATTTCACTTGATTTACACGGCAATGGACTTACTGAATTACCTAACTGGCTAGCACAGCTTACTAACCTCACCTCTCTTAGTATCAGCAATAACAAAATTACCTCACTCCCCGATGGGTTGGCACAACTTATTAACCTTACTGCACTTGAATTACGTGCTACTAATCTGATTACCTTACCTGATTGGTTAGTACAGCTTACTAACCTCACTTCCTTTAGTATCAGCAACAATAATCTTACTTCCCTTCCCACTTGGATGGGGCAGTTTACTAATCTTACCCACCTTGATTTAAGTGGCACCAATCTTACCGGTTTATCGGATTGGCTGATACAACTCACTAGCCTCACTAGCCTCGATTTAAGTTATAATTACATAACTACTTTACCTTCATGGTTGGCAGAGCTTCACAGTCTCACTGTTCTTGATTTACGAGGTAACAAACTTACTGCACTGCCGAATGAGTTTGCGCAACTCATTAATCTCACCTCTCTTCACTTAAGCTATAACAGTCTTACGACCCTGCCTTTATGGTTGGCGGAGCTTCACAGTCTTACTGTTCTTGATTTACGAGGCAACAAACTTATTAAACTACCAAATGAGTTGACGCAACTCACTAACCTCATTAACCTTGATTTGAGCAATAATAAACTCGTTGTTTTGCCAAGTAAGTTAGGGCAACTTACTAATCTCACTAATCTTGATGTCAGTAGAAATAAATTAATTATTCTACCGGATGGGCTTAGAAATCTCACTAATCTCACTGCTCTTGATTTATGTAGGAATGAACTAATTATTTTGCCGAATGAACTAGGGCAACTTAACAGTCTAACTGCTCTCAATTTGAGCTATAATAGCCTAACTGCACTACCGGATGGGTTGGGGCAACTGATCAACCTTAAGGCTCTTTACTTATATGAAAATCCGATATTAACACCTCCACTAGAAGTACTCGGTCTGGATAGTTGGGGCAAAGCAAATGTCGAAAATTTCAGAAATTACTTCCGTCAACTTCAAGAAGCGGGAGTGGAGAATCTTTACGAAGCCAAATTGCTCATTATCGGCGAGGCCGGGGCTGGAAAAACTACCCTGGTCAATAAGATTATTAACTCAAAATACCAACTGGATCAACATCTGGCCTCGACCGAGGGGATTGACGTTGTCAAATGGAGCTTTGACATGACCGATGGACAAATCTTCCGGGTCAACATTTGGGATTTTGGTGGTCAAGAGATCTATCATGCCACTCATCAGTTCTTCTTGACCAAGCGCTCTCTCTATGTCCTAGTAGCGGACATGCGTAAAGAAGACACCGACTTCCATTACTGGCTGAATGTGGTGAGTCTACTAAGCAACAACAGTCCACTACTGATCATCAAAAATGAGAAGCAGAATCGTCAGTTTGAAATCAATGAACCGCAACTGAGGGGACAGTTCAGCCATTTCAAAGCGACACTAGCTACCAATCTAGCCAATAATCGGGGATTAGCGCCAATCGTAGACAACATCAAGCATTACATTTCTCACTTGTCGCACGTGGGCGATGCCTTACCCAAAACATGGGTCAATGTACGCCAGGCGTTGGAACGGGACCCCCGGCCTTACATCAGTCTAGACACCTACCTGGAACTCTGCCGGCAGCATGGCTTTAAGCGGCTGGAGGATAAACTCCAACTGAGCGACTACCTGCATGATTTAGGCATCTGCCTGCATTTTCAATCCGATCCGCTGTTGAAGCAGACAGTTATTCTCAAGCCGCAGTGGGGTACCGACGCTGTCTATCGTGTGCTGGATAATGACCAGGTTATCAACAATTTTGGCCGTTTCACGCTAGACGATTTGGCGGCCATCTGGCATGAAGAGGCTTATGCCCGCAAGCGGGATGAACTGCTGCGGTTGATGATCAATTTCCAACTGTGCTATGAAATTCCTAACAGTCGAGGAGCTTACATCGCGCCGCAGTTGCTGACTAAGATTCAGCCAACGTATCCCTGGGATGAAACGGATAATCTCATCTTGCGTTACACTTATGACTTTATGCCCAAAGGAATATTGCTCCGCTTTTTCGTGGCGATGCACCCCTTCATTGCCGATCAAGCCCAGGTCTGGCGCAGCGGGGTGGTGTTGGTCAAGGATGAGACCCAAGCCGAAGTGATCGAAACCTACGGCCGGCGGGAAATTCGCATTCGGGTGGCCGGCCGGCACAAACGAGATTTCCTGACGATTATTGCCCACGAGATGGATAAGATCCACCGCAGTTTCAATCGGCTCAAATACCAAACCTTGATCCCCTGCAATTGTGATCAATGCCGAGGTAGCCAGGACCCTCATTTTTATGATTATGATCGCTTGCGCACGCGTCTGGCTAATCAGCGGTATGAAGTTGAGTGTGACAAGAGCTATCAGATGGTCAACGTGCGGAGCTTGATCGATGATGTCACGGGCGGTGGTTATAGACCAGATAGTTTCGGCCACAGCAGCGGTGAGGATCGAATTCGTAACATCAAGCAGCGGCGGTTGCAGCACCTCAAGGAGAAAGCAGCCCAGTACGGATTATCTGTGCCGTCCGAAATCGTGATGGAAATAGACGATTTGGAAGATGAGTTAAAGTAATTAGGTTTGTCACCTATGGTGTGCGAAGGGCGCGAGGCTAAAGCCGTCGCCCTAAAAGAGCGAGGACGCTAAAGCAACCTTAGTTAGCAAATTTCTCAGCCCGAAGGGCTTTGCTCTCTCAGCGCGGGTCTTTAGGCCCGTGCTTTGGGGGACGACAAAGCTGGCTTTGTCAAGCTGATCAAAGCAAGCTTTGATGCTCCTGATCTGGCGCCCTGTTACTCCGAAGTCGAGGCCACGGGGGTATCGGCGGCTTCGTTGAGCAGTCCTTTTAATCGTTCCAGCATGCTCAGGACACGGGGCGAGGGATCAGCGCCGTTGGTGGCTAATTTGGTTTCGATGGTGGTCACCCGGTCCTGCAAATCGACCAGTTCGGGGATGGTTTTGCCGGTCATAACCGGGATGCGGTTTCGGATGAGCCAATTAAAGGTGATTTGAATGGCTACGGCCAGCGGTGGGGCCAGGATCAGCCCGGGCAGGCCAAAGGTATCGACCAAGGCCAGCATAACCAGGACCAGCAGCAGACTGCTAAAACGCTGACGGTCGAAAAATCGCGGTTCGATGACGTATTCTAACAGCCCGTACACGAGTAGCGTATATAAGCCGGCCATCAACCCGACCCACCAGCCGCTGATGATGCCAAGTAAAATGACCGGGATTAGGGCCAAAAGGACGCCTAGGATGGGAATCAGCCACACCACCGCCCCAATTAAGGCTAAAATAGTCGGATATTGTAGGCCAATTAGCCAGTAGCCCAGCCCTAATAACAATCCGGCCAACAGGCTTTGCACCAATTCGCTGCGCAGGTAGCTGCCCACGTTAGTTTCAATTTGCCGCCACACCTCTCGAGCCGGCGCGCGGTTTTCAACCGGAATCAATGACAACAGTAATCGTTCAAAGCGAACTTGATCGACGGTCCAATAGATGCCGAGAAACAACACGATAATAAGATACGTTAGATTTTCAGCGACATTACTGGTTACTTCCAGCACGGAAGGCAGAGCCGATAAGCCATTGTCGCCCATAAGCGAGTCGTACAACGTGTCTGACGTTGGCAGTCGAGCCGCGATGGCTTGCTGAAATGGGGTGCCTTCCGGCCAGACAACCACCACGTGTTCGTACCCGATGGCAAATTGGTTGGCCAAGTCTTGTAGTTCGGTTAATAAGTTGAAGCTAACCACAATCAACAGCCCACCGACGACCAGCACCACAGCCCCATAAACCAGCAGAAGCGCCACGCTGAGTGACAAGCCACGCTTGGTTAACTGTTTGATCGGGGGTCGAAACGCGGCTGCGGCGGCCAAGGAAAAGAGAAAAATCCAGACCGCGCTGCGAAATTCCCATAATAAAAAGAGGACGGCTAAAGTCCCCAATACAATGCTGGTCAACCAGGCTAATCGTCTCATCGGTTAACCTCGGGCCGGCGCTTCGGCTTGCGCCAAAATACTATCCAGATCGGAGGCGATGGCCTCGATATCTTCTTCAACCATTTTCTCATTATCCTCATCCGGCACCAGTTCATCCTGCCGAATCTGCTTGCGCATGTCCTCGATCAAATCCTGAACGTAATAGCGCAGCCGGCTTAACTCGCTGCGGCCTATCTCGGTTTGCTGCTCCAAAACGGATCGCTGTAGCAAAAATTGATTAAGCAGCAGTTGG
Organism: Anaerolineae bacterium; assembly: GCA_020433785.1. Next base: position 1,240 of record JAGRCC010000924.1, on the reverse strand, counting down.
ATGATGGCCGCGGCGGGAATAGCCAAGAGCACGCCCAGGATGCCGCCCAACGTCCCAAAAGCAAAGAGAGCCAATAAAGAAACGAACGAATTCACGCCGACGGCCTGGCTCATTACGTGGGGCACCAAAAATGTATTTTCAATTTGCTGGATGATGAGCGTAGCCACCAACACCCACATGACTTGCTGTGGATTCACCGAAGCGGCTAACGCCAGAGCCGGTATGGCGCCTAGTATCGGCCCTACATAGGGCACGGCCTCCATCAAGCCGGCGAATAAAGCCAGCGCGAAAGCATAAGGCACGCCAATGATCAGATAAGCCACCAAAGACAACCCGCCGATGACCAAGCATAAAATAGACTGCCCACGGACATAAGCCCCGACTTTGGCTTCCATTTCTTCAAATAGAATGCGACTTTCATCTCGATATTGGTTAGGGATTAACAATAAAAGATTGCGTTTGGTCCGGTCGCTGTCAAGCGTCCAGTATAAACTGAGGATAAAGGTGGCGATGGTGATGAAGAGGCCTTTGAATACCAGGCCCGTTGTCCCGACTAATTGGGTAACCGGATCTATCTCCGGCCCATTCAAACTAGTGGTCAGGCTGGATAGTTCGAAATCCGGTGGGAGTCGCCAGGAAATCTGTTGTAGGAAGAGGTTGGGCGATTGGGTTAAGGCGTTTCGAAAACTTTGGTAGTAATCGGGCAGGCTGGCCGTAATCGCTGAGAGCTGCTTTACAAGTAAAGGCGTAATCAGAATAAATAGACCGGCTAAACTGATAAAGAGTACGCCATAAATTAAAATAACCCCAATCAGGGGCGCTACACCCCAATCCGATAACTTATCCGTTAACGGTTTTAGGGCGGTGCCAATGATGATGGCCGTAAATAGAATAATCATCACTAGCCGAATTTGGTAAAGAAGCCAAAAGCCTAAGGCCACGGCGACCACCACAAGGGTAGCCAAAATAATACGCCGAGCCGACCAATCGGCCCATACAGAGGGAGACGGTGATATTGCCATTTATTAAAGACGCTTTCTCAAAAGGGATTTATCCAACGTAACTTGAGTATATCAAATAATCAAACTTTATGGTTTACTCCTTTGAGCGATTCAAATATGAAGATCGGATGATTATTTTATACAACTGGCGGAGGAAAAAGGGGAATATAAATAGCCCAACTGGGCTACTTCCTGAGGAGTCAGATAGTCTCACCTGAGACGACACCGACAATGAAAAT
>JAGRCC010000923.1 GCA_020433785.1 Anaerolineae bacterium | reverse complement strand
CAAAACCTGTCAGGTCTGATGGGTAGCCACTTGGGTTATTTAGAAGCTAAGAGACAAAGTGCCCGATCAATTAGAAATTTATCTGCTGGGTGGTCTAACCATAAAAAAGAACGGTCAACCGGTTGAGGGACTGGTTTCCCGCAAGGCTGAGGCGCTGCTGGCCTATTTGGTCTGCACCGGACGGCCTCAGTCTCGAGAGACGTTGAGCGACATGTTCTGGGATGATCGCTCTCAGACCAAAGCGCTCGGTAATTTACGGGTTATTCTGACCAGCTTGCGGCAGCACCTGAGCGACTATTTGGATATTACCCGCCAGACGGTAACCTTCAAAATGGCCAGCAACTACCGGCTCGATGTGACGGAGCTATCCCAGACAATGGCGGGGATCAACCAGCCCGAGAGCGACTCGGACCCGCTGTCGTTAGCTGCGGTGACCCGGCTTGAAAAAGCGGTTGATCTTTACCACGGCGATTTTTTAGCCGGCTTCAATTTGCGCGACGCCCAGCGATTTGAGGAATGGGCGCGCTTTGAGCGAGAACAATTACAGCAGATGGCCATCGAAGCGCTGCGGTTGTTGGTGAAATTTTATTTGCGATCCGGCCAATATCCCGTCGGACTGAAATACGCGACCCGGCTAATCGAACTCGACTCCTTCAGCGAGGAAGCGCATCGCCACATGATGCTGTTACTAATCCGTACCGGCCAGCGCAACGCGGCCTTGCGCCAGTATGAAATCTGCCGTCAAATTTTGGCTGATGAGTTAGGCGTCGAGCCGATGGACGAAACCACGCGCCTTTACCAGCGCATTCGCTCAATCACCACCGTGGGCGCGCACAACTTGCCGCCGCAGAGCACCCTCTTTGTTGGCCGCACAGCCGAATTGATGCTGCTGGGCGATTATCTCACCCGGCTGGATAGTCGGATTGTCACGCTGGTTGGCCCCGGTGGTATCGGCAAGACTCGTCTGGGGGTGCAAGTCGCTCTCGAAAATCGGATGGCTTTTCTTAACGGCGTCTGCTTTGTGCCGCTGGCTTCGATTCAATCCCCCGATTTTCTGGCGCCGACCATCGTTGAGGCACTCCAAATCGCGGCCACCAACTCTGAACGGCCTAAACCCCAACTGTTGGACCATCTAGCCAATCGAGAACTGCTGCTGTTTCTGGATAATTTTGAACATTTGGTTGACGGCGGTGTTGACCTGCTGGTGGACATCCTTCAGGCCGCGCCGGAGGTAAAACTGCTGGTGACCACTAGAGAACGGCTCAATCTGTTGGGGGAACGGGTTTTTGAGTTGGGCGGTTTGCCCATTCCGCAAGACCAAACCGATGATGTTTTGTCCCATAGCGCGGTCCAGCTATTTCTGCAGAGCGCCCGAAGTACCCGGGCCAGCTTCGAGCCTGATCAGGCCGATTTGGCCCAGATTGCCCGGATTTGTCGCCTGGTGGAAGGGATGCCCCTGGCCATCGAGTTGGCGGCGGCCTGGGTTCACGTCCTGTCTTGTCGGGAGATTGCTGTGGAAATTGAGCGGAATCTGGGTGCTCTCAGCGCTCCCACCCGCAATATTCCGGCCCGACATCGCAGCTTGCGGGCGGTGTGTGACTATTCCTGGGGCCTTTTGGCTGAGGATGAACGCCGGTCTTTTCTGAAGTTTGGCGTCTTTGTCGGCAAATTTAATCGCGAGGCGGCCCAGCGGGTAACGGGCGTATCGCTGCTGATGCTGTCCGCCCTGGTCGATAAATCGCTTTTGCGTAAAACTTCCGCCGATCAGTACGACATCCATGAGCTGCTCAGACAGTACGCATCCAAAAAATTAGCCGAAGAGCCGGCTGAACTGGAAGCCGCCCTCGACCGGCACGCCGGTTATTATGCCTGGCTGGTTGGCCGTCACATTACCCCGCTGGATCAAAATCAAGACCAGGCCGGTTTGGCGGCCATCGAAGCCGCTCTTGATAACATTCTGGCGGCCTGGCAGTGGAGTTTGATTCGGGGCCGTTATCAAGATTTGAGCGCCTTGCTGGACGGGCTTTTTCTATTCTATCACATCTATGGCCGCGTCTGGGAAGGGGCCGACCTGTTTGAGCGGGCGGTCGCCGACCTGAAATTGCAGAGCACCGGGCTGGAAACCGGCCAGCCCGAGGAACTGCGCCACTTGATCGCTGCGCTCCTCATTCGACAAGGGCAGCTGCTATTCCGGCTGGGTCAGCTTAATCAGGCGCAAGCGTCGTCGCCTTGATCCTCAACAATCCCTCAACTACTCCTCATCGATTCATCATTTCCGTTTAATCAAATGATGTTATGCTATCAATATCAATATTTCGATGACGGACGCGATGGTTTGTATTGCGATCATCGGTCATCTCCCCGGTGGATTGAATGGAAACGCTCATATGACCGAGGGGGGATTGCCAATTCCGGCAATAGGCGGTAAGCTGTATAAACTGAGGAGTTATAGGCAAGCTGTCTTGTTGGGGGAATTTTTAAGGTGCACCTTGAAAAGGTTGACCTATCTTGCACTTAACTCTTGGGAGGTTGAATATGACTTGGGGAAAAGTAATCGATATTCGGCGCGCACTGGCCCTTTATTTTGTCTTAGCATTTGTCATTGTGTTGGGATTGGTGTTGTGTCTCACCATTCTGGCCAACGTTCAAATTATATCGACCAACTCCGATAGCCTGACCTCACCGCTGTCGATGCTCAGCTACGTGTTCTAATTCCAAATGATAGCCTCATCCGGATAAATGCGCATACTCACCATTTTTTGGCGCGAATATTGGGCCAATATCACCCGGCGTAGTTACCTGATTTTTACGTTCGGTTTTCCCATCTTCATGATTGCGATGCCGGTGGTGGGAGGCATTGCGCTGGCGTTAGTCGTCCAAACTCTGCTGCCGCCCACCGATCCACGACCCATCGGCTTGATTGATCAAGCCACCCTCCTGTCGCCCGCTAACCGGCCCGGCGACCCGGTCGAAATCATTTTTTTCGATGACACCACTGCCGCCGGCCAATCGCTGGCAAATGGCGATATCCAGGCCTACTATCAAATCCCGCCCGATTACTGGGAGTCGGGGCAGGTGATCGTCACCTATCAGACCGCGCCAACGCCCGTCATCGACACGATGGTCACGACTTGGATAGCCGCTGAGGTGAGAGCCAAAATCCCCACCAATATCTTAGCTCGCATTGAGGCCGGTCCTACCATTACCCATCGGGGTATCGCCGGTGAGAGTGCTGCTTTCGCCGAAAACAACCTGCTTGAGTCGATTATTGTGGTGGTGATCCTCTACTTTGTTAGACTGGCCAGTTCGTTTACAGCGAGTTATATGTTCGATAGCATTGCCAATGAGGCGGAAGACCGCACATTGGAGATTCTGATCACTTCGGTGACGCCATTTCAGCTTGTCGCCGGTAAGTTTTTGGGGCTGCTGGCGGTCGGGTTAACGCAGCTCGGTATGTGGGCCGGGGCGCTGCTGCTGGCGGCGCTGGCAGCCGGCTACTTTTTGGGGGTCAACCTGCTTAGTTATGTGTTGGGCTGGGAACATCTGGGGGTGATGATCAGCGTCTTAGCTGCCACCTATGTACTGGACCAAATTCTGGCGGCCGGGCTGGGCCTGAAACGGATCAGCAGCGGTTCGGGCCATTTGCTGTTTAATTCGGTCAATATGCTGATGACCGTTATTTTGCTGTACGCCTTTTATTTTTTGCCGCGCAACCCGGATACCTTGTTGGCCGTAACAGCCAGCCTGTTCCCGTTAACCTCAGCGGTAGTCCTATTGATCCGGCTGGTGACCAGTGAGGTTCCCCTCTGGCAGGTGGTACTGAGCCAGCTTTTACTGTGGGGGACGGTTGTCGGCGGTATATTTTGGCTGCGCCGATTATTGGAGGCGAATCTCGTCGCCCACGCCGAGCCGATGACCTGGCCGGACCTGTTCAAAAACGGCATGACGGGCTTGAGGCGTTTGGCCGTTAGAGCGAAATAGACATGTCGAAACTATTGGCCGTGGCTCAAGAAGAAATTAGCTTTCATCTCCGACAGTGGACCTTCTACCTGAGTTTGCTGAGCATACCGCTCTTATTTGCCGCAGTGGGTGCTTTGCCCCGCTTGCAACATGCGGCTCAACAAACCCCGCTGCCGTCGGTTGAAACCGTGTTCGATTTAGGTTCCGAGGCGTTGAAGTCGCCGGTCGGTGTGGTCGATCAGGCCGGCCTGATCCGAGACTTTGCCCAATTTCAGCCGTACACCGCCGAACTCATGGCGGCTGAGGCGCTGCACCGGGGCGACATCGACAGTTACTATGTGATTGCTGCCGGCTACCTTGAGAACGGGCAAATGGTGCAGTATAGTCAAAATCCGCAACTGCTCTCAGACAGCGACGCCGCCGTGCGCGCTTTGGTGCGCGATAATTTACTCGCCTCGCTGAATGTGCCGGGTTTAAAGGCCCGCTTTGAAGACCCGGCTGAACTGTTTAGGCAGGGACCGCCGCCGCCGATCCTGCGGTTTGCCCCGGCCGATTTAGACCGGAACCGGTTGATCTCAGCCGGCTTGGTGGTCGGCTTGTTTGTGTATTTGCTTGGTGTGGGGGGACATCTCCTCATCAGAGCCTTACAGCGAGAAATCAAAGCCCACGTTTTGGAAGTCATCGTAGTCAGCACCACGCCGGCGCAGTTTATCGGTGGGAAACTGGTGGGTTTAATGGCGTTAGTTCTACTGCAAGCCGGCTTGGCCCTCGCCGCCGGTGCGTTCGTCTACGGTCAAAACCCCGACGGCTCCGGGCCGGCGGCATTGCCGCTGTCGGCTCTGGCTTTGAGTTTGCCTTACTTGCTGTTAGGCTTTTTGGGGTATTGTGCGCTGCTGATGGGGGTGGCTGTCCTGTGGCCAACGCTTCGGGAAAGCAGCTTGTTGTTGGGCGGGTTGCGTCTGTTGGCGCTGCTGCCGCTGGTGGGCGCGCTCTTGATCTTACCCGATCCTAACAGCTTGATTTCGGTCACGTTAACATTTCTGCCGCTGACCTCGCACCTGCTAATGCCGTTTCGATTGCTGCTGGGGGCTGTGCCGGGGTGGCAGTGGGCTGTGGGCCTGATTATTTTGGCCGTCTGGACAGCTCTTTGTCTGTGGCTAAGTATGCGCTTGTTTCGGTTGAGCAGCCTGCTGACGGGCCGATTCGTATCGCCCAGGTTGATTTGGCAGGCCATGTGGAGTTAAAATTAGGATGGGTGTGACGCCCGCTAGCCTAAACAAAAAGGTAAGCGTTCAGCTATCAGCCTTCAACCGTCAGCTTTAACCATAATGGCGACGTTTGGGTCATCATGACCGGCTTTTGAAACCCAATATTTGCGGGAACAGGCCAAAAGCTGAAAGCTGATAGCTATGGGCTGAACGCTTACACAAAAGGACGATCCGGTGAGCGAAAAGACAATTTTGTGTGTTGAAGATAACTTTCATAATCGGCTGTTGGTTAACCGCATTTTGTCATCGCGTGGGTACACCGTGATCGAAGCCAAAGACGGTATTGAGGGGTTGGAGATGATCCGTAGTCTCAAGCCGCCGCTGGTGCTGTTAGATATCGACCTGCCCGGTATGGACGGCATCGAGGTTGTGGGCCACGTGCGGGCCGACGATCTAATCCGCCATATTCCGGTTATCGCCCTCACCGCCTCAGCTATGCAAGGCGACCGCGAACGCTTCCTCAATGCCGGCTGCGACGATTACCTCTCCAAGCCGATCCAGGTTACCGATCTCCTGGATATGATTGCCCGCTATTACCCCGGTTAGGACATTAAGCCCTTAGCCTGCAAGTTAAGTATTAAATAAAAAAAGTATAGGCCAATCATTTGTATGAGCGTTGGTTAACGTTTCTCTTTTGGCTGACTCAAGCCCATTTCAATGGCGTACAGAGCGGCCTGGGTGCGGTTGTCTACACCTAACTTGCTAAGAATGCGGCTGATGTGAGAGCGGACAGTGGTTTTCTCTACATTTAATGACTCGGCAATTTCCTGGTTAGATTGCCCTTGGGCCAGACCACGTAGTACATCAAGTTCACGTTCGGTCAGATCAAAGGTAGGGGCAGATGGTGGGGGGGCGGGAGCCGGTTGGTGGAAATTTTTCAACAAGATTTGCGTTACGTTGGATGAAACCGATAGACTGCCCATAGCCACACCGCGAATGGCATGGAACAGTTCCGGCGCCGAGGAGTTTTTTAAGACGTAGCCCAAAGCCCCGGCCCGCACGGCGGCGGAGATATGTTCTTCTTCTTCGTAGCTGGTCAAGACCAAAATTCGGGCGTGGGGATTTTGCCGCATAATCTCGGCGGTGGCTTCCAGACCACTCTTCTCCGGCAGGTTCAAATCCATCAAAATGACATCGGGGCTGAGTGTCCGCGCCATTTCGACAGCCTCGCCCCCATCGACAGCTTCGCCGATAACCTCCATGCCATTGCGTGGCGTCAGCAGCGCCCGCAGTCCCTCGCGTACCACCATGTGGTCGTCGACTACCAGGATTTTAATGTGATCGGTCATTCTTTTATCCTCCATTAAACCTACTGAACCCAATGCCCTACCGGAACCGGTTCATCATCAGCGCGCACCGCTAATTCTATCGTCGTCCCGGCCCCGATTACCGATGCGATCTTGAGGCGACCGTTCAGTTGCGCCAGTCGTTCCCGAATGTTCTGCAAGCCCATCCCCCGGCTCGACTGTTCCGGCGCAAAGCCGCGGCCATTGTCGCTGATGCTCAGTTCAACCACCGGCTCGACCACGCTCAGCCGCACCGTCACGTGGGTAGCGCCGGCGTGCTTGAGACTGTTGTTCAACGCTTCCATCGCCGCCTTGTACAGAGCCTCGGCAAGGTCAGGCGGCAGGTCGCGCTGGCCGCTCTCCTGATAATCGACAGCTATCCCCAGACGCCGCTCAACAGAGTCGAAGCGGCTTTTCAGGGCGCCCCCCAATCCTTTTTCGGCCAATACATCAGACTGGAGTTGGTACAGCAGCAGCCGCATTTCTTTGAGTGCGGTCAGGGCAATTTCTTCTATCCGGCCTAAACTGTCGTTCAAACGTTTGGTATCATCATCCTCAACCGACTCGCGGGCGGCGTGGCTGAAGAGACTGACGCTATAAAGCGACTGGGTAATCGAGTCGTGCAGGTCACGGGCCAGCCGCTGTCGCTCGGCGACAATTGCAATCTCCTCAATGTGACTGCGCAGGCGATGGTTTTCAATGATGATGCCCAAATTTTCGCCCAGGGCGGCCAGCAGTAGGATTTCGTTCATGGAAAACGGTTTGGCATTGACCCGATAGTAGCTCAATATCCCCTGAATATGGTCTCTGGCCCGTACCTGAACACCCAGGTACACTGAAAAGCCCTCCAACCACACATGCGGCGATAGACGGGTGGTGGTCGGCGAATCAAGCGCCAACAGTGCTTCTTGGCGGTGAGCCAACCAGTTGGACAAAGCGGGTTCCAGGGGGAGCGGTTGCAGTTGTTGCTGTTGGGCCGACGATAGTCCGTACTGAGCCATTAGGGTGAGGTCAGCCTGATCGTCGGTGGCTAAGTGCAAGGCCACAGCTTGACACTTTTCCAAGCCATAAATCCGGTTAAGGGCCACCTCAAGTACATCGTTCAGGCTGCCGGACTCGGCAAACAGCATGCTTAGATCGATAAAACTGGCTAACTCGTGGGTGCGTTCGGCCACCCGCTCTTCCAATTCATCGCGATGTTGGCGCAGTTCGATTTCCATCTGTTTGCGCTGGGTGATGTCCTGCACAAAAACCATCCCGGCCGGTTTACCTTCCCATTCAATCGTTGTCGCCCGGGTAGAAAGCCATTTAATCTGGCCTGATTTGCTGATAATTCTGTACTCAAACACAGCATCAAGGCCCTGGCCCATTAACATCTTCTGATACATATTTTTGGCAGCGTCTACATCGTCGGCATAGACCAACGCCATAAAGGGCAAGGCCTCATACGCTGCGGCTGAATAGCCGGTTATTTCAAGATAGGCCGGATTGAAATATTTACGTTGGTAATCTTGAACAATGATGATGCCTTCCGTAGCCTGCTCTACAACAGCCCGGTATTTCTTTTCGCTCTCGCTCAGCGCAAGCTGGGTATATTGGCGTTCCTGAATCTCTTTTTTCAGGGCTGCGTTGGTTTCTATTAATTCTGCATAATACTGGTCTCGGCGGCTATTCGATTGCCGGAGAGAGGCCATCATGCGGTTGAACGAGTGGGTGATTGTGCCAATCTCGTCTTCATAAAAGACCGGCAAACGGGTGTCCAGTTGGTCTTTGTCTGCTTTTTTCACCCCCTGCAAGAGATTATCAAGGGGGGTAAACAGGTGGCGCTGAAAGAAGAACGGGAAGAAGAGCAGAATAAGAAGCGACCCCAATGTGGTCAGCAAGATATATTTGTTGACCTCACTGAGTATTGGCTGGGCATAGGCCAGCCAGGGGAAGCCGACCTCATAAATACGACCATCAAGCGCAAAGCGGCGTCGGTAGAAATCTCTAAATTGCGTGCCGGCAAACCGATGAACTTTCCCATCCCCATTGTCGATAGCACTGACTGAACCCCCTAAACCCTGAATGGCAGCTATAGCATCAGGTTGAAGATTTTCATCCAGATAATGGATGTCCAGATTGTTCAGTTGAAAATCTGTTGGGCCTGACCAGCTTATAATATAACTTACGTCAGCCGGTGGCGCATTTGCGCTCTCTGTCTGGCCCACAATAGCGTCCTGAACCATCTGAAACTCTTGGTTAAAGGTATCTTTCTGTTGTGAGCGGGTTGTCTCAATTGCATGAAGACCGGCGATGCCCATGAATATCAGCAAGGCGGTTAATGAAATCCCCATCAGCTTGGTATTGAAGCTGATCGTCTCGATAGTATGGTTGTAAAAGACCAGCGCAATACTGGCTATAGTCAGAAGGCCGCCAATGGCGACCATATAGTTTATCCATATGCCCGTAACCAGACCGATAGAAGGGAGAGCCTGAAACGTACCCACTAAAATGGCCAGCGCTAAGTTTCGTTGGGATGCTGCCCGTTTATTGGGTGGCTGCCAAAGTGCTTTAAGCGCATGGCCCAAGCGAGCCGGCCAACCGGCCGCGCTTTCTTGAGCCGGACCGGCATAATACAGTGCTCGCCGTAGGCATAACCCTATAGCCAGGAGGATGGCCAGCGGGTTGAGGTACCAAAAATACTCGGGGCTGATGATGAGGCTTTCAGGATAGCGATAAGCCTCAAGTGCCAGGCCAAAAATGGTACCCAGGGCGACCAGCGTCAGCATGATGTACAGGCCCAACAACAGCCGCGCCTCGCGCGGTTGATCGTAAACGGGGAAATGGTAGGCGAACTGAACCAAGAACACCCCGCCCAAGATAATGCAGGTGTCTTCCAGTTGCGTGAAGAGTAAACCGACCACGGTTCCCTCTACTATTCTAATCATACCCAGTATCGCCATACACCCAAAGAAAGCGAGCAACAATAGAATGGGTTTGCTCTTTTTCAACGGGATCAAGGAGATGACGGCAGTGAAGGAGATGATGAACAACAACACGCCTTCAAAGGGAATGGTTCTGGGCGCAAAAAGCGTGGTAAGCATAAGTAAGACGCTCTATCGACATTAAGTTTTAATATCAGGTGACAACTTGAATTAGTATAACGTAAAAAATCATTCCGTAAAATTGCACGATTACGAGTTACGCAGTTCAAAAGGTGACAGTCACGTATTGATGGAAAATAAGTGACTGTCACCTTGTTACGGATGCAACCAACACCATGATGACCCCTTTCTAGACACAATGATGAGATGCATTTCCACACAAAGTCATCGCTATATCCGATGTGTAAGCGGCACAAATGTGGTAAGTTTAAAGGGAGTTCGGCAGTAGAAAAAGCTTTCGCAGGACTTACGCAAAACCAGGTGACAGTCACTTGAATACGCTAATACGTGACTGTCACCTTTCAAACTGAGTAAATTCTGTTTCGCAGATCGGTTTCGCAATGAACAGTCAAGCCAATGTCGCTAAAATTCAAACGGTTGTTGCCGCAAGGCCCGGCGCTATCCGCCAGGCCTTGCGATCCGTATTGGCTCTGTGTTCCCAGCTTGAGATTAGCGGCGTGGCCAACGGTGGTCTATCCGCCTTGAGTCTGGTTCGCCAGCTAAAACCGGCTCTGATAGTTATTGACTCCGGTTTGTTGGAAGATGAAATTGCTGTTCTTTTGGAGCAAATTAAACAGGAGCAGCCGCAGATTCGCTGTTTAGTCTTTGCTGACACAACTCGACAGCAGGCAGCCTTCCTGACCTTAGGCTGTGATGCGGTCATACTACGCAGCGAACCTACGGATCGGATGGTAGCGGCACTGAACAACATGGGGTTGTGGTAGCAGGGTTGCAAAGTTACAAAGTTGCAAGGTGGCAAAGTTGCAAGGTAGCAAGGTGGCAAAGTTGCACGTCACACGGGTATAAGTGATTTTCATAACTAACTTGTGAGTTT
>JAGRCC010000922.1 GCA_020433785.1 Anaerolineae bacterium | reverse complement strand
TGAAAAGGTTGGATGAAGCCTATGAGCTGGTTAAAAATACGGTCTCTACCGGCGGTATCGTCTTGTTTGTAGGCACCAAAAAGCAGGCTCAAGAAAGCGTCGCTCAGGAAGCCGCTCGCTGTGGGATGCCGTATGTTAACCAACGTTGGTTGGGCGGTACGCTGACCAACTGGCGGACCATTCGCCAGCGAATTGATTACATGCTGGAAATTGAACGGCAGCAATCCCGGGGTGAATTTGCCCGGTTAACCAAAAAAGAGGCCCTGATGCGTGAGCGCGAGATCAACCGGCTCAATCATCGTATGGGGGGGTTGAGAGACATGCGCCGCTTGCCTAACCTGCTCTTTGTGATTGATGTTCGACGGGATACCATTGCTGTCAAAGAAGCCAATATCTTGGGTATTCCCATCATTGCGATGGTTGACACCAACTGCGATCCTGACCCCATCGATTATGCTATTCCCAGCAATGATGACGCCATTCGCGCCATTAAATTAATGAATTCTACTATGGCGTCGGCTGTGTTGGAAGGCCAGGCTATTCTGAGTAGTATCCGGGCTGAGGAAGATGAAGTAGCCGGTATGGAAGACGAACAAGCCATGGAGCGCTACTTAGGGCCGAGTACGCTGGCCAAAATTCAGGCCGAGTATGCCGATGATGACGATGATTTTGAAGACTCCGATGAAGAAGATGTCGATGATGATTCTGAGGAAGAGTTAGTTGAAGCAGCCGGAGTTGTAGCTGATGCTGGTGAAACGGCCGGGTTCGACGAAGTTGAAGAAGATACGGGCAGTGAAGCTGCTGAACCGGCCTTGGAAGCTGTCTCTGAGGAGAGTAGTTCAGAAGAAGTGGTCGAAGAAGCTTAAAGAAAAAGCATAAACTCTGGTACAGAACAATTAAATCTGTGACTTGATAAATTTGGAGGAATCGTGGCAGTTACAACCGCAGATATTAAATACCTTAGAGAAATTACCGGCGCTGGTATTTTAGATTGTAAAAAAGTATTGCAGGAAACAAGCGGCAATATTGATGAAGCCGTTGAACTCTTGCGTAAAAAAGGGCTAGCGGCTGCTTCTAAGAAGGCCAGCCGTGAGGCCAATGAAGGTTTGGTTAAGGCTCAAATTAGTGAAGACGGCCAGGTTGGGGTAATGGTTGAAGTCAACTGTGAAACCGACTTTGTGGCTCGCACTGAGGATTTTCAGAATTTCGTGGAAAGCCTGGTCCGCCAGATGCTGGCCCAGCCCAATGTGGATAGCGCTGAAGCGCTCTTGGCTGCCCCTTACATCGATAATCCACAAAATACCGTGGCCGGACAGTTGAACGAAGTTATTGCCAAGTTGGGCGAAAATACCATTGTCCGCAACGCTGTGCGTTTTGATCTCCAAGGCAGCGGTATGATCGATAGCTATATTCATATTGGCGGTCGGGTTGGCGTGTTGGTTGAGGTCGACGGTGGCAGCCCCAGTAGTCCCGAATTTGTGGAGTTGGTCCATGATTTGGCGCTGCATATTGCCGCCGCTTCACCGCGTTTTCTGGATGAAAGCGGCGTTCCTGCCGAGGCAGTAGAAGCTGAAAAAGCGATCTACCAAGCCCAGATTGCCGAAGATAAGAAGCCCGACAACATCAAGGAACGCATTGTCGAGGGCAAACTGAAAAAATGGTTGGGAGAAATAACCCTTGTCAATCAACCATTTGTCAAAGATAACGACGTAACTATCTCAGATTTGGTGGCGAAGGCCAGTAAATCGCTAGGTTCAGAGATACAGATTCAACGTTTCGCCCGGTTTGAACTGGGAGTTGAATAGTCAACAAAAGAGCCGGAACATTCACATTGTTCCGGCTCTTTTTTCTGTATAAAAGTTGTTATCCAATTTGGAGATGTATATGGCGTTGCCTAAGTATAATCGTATTCTGCTAAAGTTAAGCGGGGAAGCTATGGCCGGTGAAGGCAGTTTTGGGATTGATGTCCATACCGCCGATGATCTGGCCAAAACCGTTAAGTCTATCCATGACTTGGGTGTAGAAATAGCGATCGTTATTGGTGCCGGAAATTTGTGGCGCGGTAAAGAGGGCCTGGATCACGGCATGGATCGTACCACAGCCGATCATATGGGCATGCTGGCCACAGTAATGAATGCCCTGGCTCTAGCCGATGCGATGAAGCGCGTCGGGATCGATCCCCGCGTTCAAACGGCCATCGAAATGCGGGCGGTGGCCGAACCCTACATTCGCGGTCGAGCTATTCGGCATCTTGAAAAAGGTCGGGTGGTGATTTTAGGCGCAGGCACCGGCAATCCCTACTTTACCACGGATACCGCCGCTGCTCTGAGAGCGATGGAGATTGACGCCGAATTGTTGGTTAAGGCCACTAAAGTAGACGGCGTTTATGACTCTGATCCTAAAAAGGATCCTAATGCTAAACGGTTTGATACCATCAGTTATATTGACGCGCTTAATCTTGGCTTGCGTGTTTTAGATGGGACTGCTTTAACCCTTTGTATGGAAAATGAAATGCCTATTGTGGTGCTCAACCTGTGGCAAACAGAAAGCCTAAAAAACACCGTGTTGGGGCAGACCACCGGTACGCTCATTACTTACTAACCTGATTTTGTAAAAAACCTTAAAATGCCGTAAAACTATTGTATCGGTCGTTTGAACAAAAAAGGGAGGTAACAAACTATGATAGATGATGTTTTGACTGAAGCCCGCCTAGCCATGAACAAAGCTCTGGAAGCTTTACAACATGATTTGGCTTCCATGAGAACCGGTCGAGCCTCGACCGGTCTGGTTGAGAAGCTGTTAGTAGAATATTACGGCACACCGACTCAACTTCAAGAGCTGGCCTTGATTAGCATTCCTGAGGCCCAGCTCATCAGTATTCGCCCGTATGATCCCGGAGCGATGAAAGCCATCGAAAAAGCCATTATGCAATCTGATCTGGGGCTTAACCCTAATAACGACGGCAAAATCATTCGCCTGCAAATTCCTCGGCTAACCGAACAGCGCCGACGTGAGCTGTCGAAAAGCGTCTCGAAGCGCGCTGAAGAAGCCAGGGTCTCAATCCGAAACACGCGCCGGAAGGGACTAGAGGATTTGAAAAGTTTTGAAAAAGAGAAGATAATTTCCGAAGATGACTTATACTTCGGACGCGATGAAATCCAGAAGCTAACGGATGACTATATTAAAAAAGTTGACGATATTACGGCTGCTAAGGAAAAGGAAGTAATGGAAGTTTAGCCCTTAGTCGCCGTCTGTTGAAAACGTGAAAGGTGAAGTCTGTAATCTTATGGGCAGTACCTTTCACGTTTTTTGTTGGATTAGGTTACACTTAGGGGGTCAACTTGCGTTCTTAATCACTCTATGACAATATTAACCTACGTAAGGAGAATAGATTGTCGGCTATCAAAGAAATCCTCTTCAAATATCTGCCTGATATCGAACATACTATTCAAGCGGCATTGGCTGATACGCCACCCTTTATTCGAGGAGTGATTAGTTACCATTTTGGCTGGGTTGACCAAAATTTCGAGCCGGTAACCTCGGAAAAGGGCAAAGTGCTTAGGCCCACGGTCTGTCTGCTGGTTTTTGAAGCCCTAACCGGCGGCTATCAAGACGCGCTGCCGGTAGCGGCCGGCCTGGAAATGATCCACAACTTCACCCTGCTTCATGATGACATCGAAGATAATGATCTGGAGCGCCGGGGACGCCCCACCGCCTGGTCGATTTGGGGTAAGCCGCTGGTGATCAACGTCGGCGATTTCCTGTACACCTTGGCGTTTCATCAACTCCACCAGCTTAATCCTGCCCGATTTACGCCGGAAACCATTTTGGCCGTCCAACAGCTGGTTACCCGCGCCTGCCTGGACTTGACGATGGGCCAGGACCTGGATTTAAGATTCGAGCGGAATCCGGCGGTTTCGACGGAAATGTACCTGGATATGGTCTACAAAAAAACGGGGGCGCTGTTAGAAGCCTCCATCGTATCCGGCGCGCGTTTGGGGACTTCGGACGAAGTGATGATTAACCATTACCGCGAGTTCGCCCAAAATATTGGTATCGCTTTTCAGGTCCGGGACGATATTTTAGGCATTTGGGGCGACAGCGCCGAAACCGGCAAATCGGCCGATAACGACTTGCGCCGCAAAAAAAAGACCTTACCGGTGCTCTACACCTTAGGCCATCTCGCCGGACAGCATCAAACGCAGCTCCAGAGCCTCTACGCCAATCCTGAACCGTTGTCAGATGATCAGATCGCGTTTGTGCGCGACTGTTTGGAGACGGTTCAGGCGCACCATTATGCTCAAACCGTCGCCAATGAGTACATCGAAAAATCATTTGCCGCGCTTGATCGGGTGGGGATTACCAACCAGGCCCAGGCGCAGCTCCAAGAAATTGCCCGCTTTTTAGTGAGCCGGTCACGTTAGAACATGGGCCGGTATTACCATATACAATAGGTAGAACGGAATTATGGCTGAACTAGTCCAAACTGAAAATAGTGTTGAACAAAAGGAATTCCCCCCGCTGGAAAATCCCCCTTATCATGTGGGGATTATTATGGATGGCAATGGACGTTGGGCTAAACAGAACGGCAAAAGCCGGTTCGAGGGCCATAAAGCCGGCACTGAAAACTTGCGCCGGACCCTTAAAAGCTCCGTTGAGTTTGGGGTAAAAATGCTGACGATTTACGCCTTCTCCACCGAAAATTGGAAACGTCCGCCATTTGAAATTATGGGCTTGATGAAAATTTTGGAGAACGTCATCGACACAGAGCTTGAGGAACTCAACAAGAACGGTGTGCAACTACGTCATATCGGCCAACTCGAGCGGTTGAAGCCGATTATTCGCAATAAAGTCCTGTACGCCATCGACAAGACCAAGCATAACGACCGGCTCGTTCTCAATGTGGCCTTCAATTACGGCGGTCGCGATGAAATCGTCCACGCCGTCAAGCGGGTCATCGCCGACAATATCCCCCCGGATGACATCACCGCCGATTTGCTCAGCCAATACATGTACACTGCTGACTGCCCCGATCCCGATTTAATCATCCGCACCAGCGGTGAGTTTCGAACCAGCAACTTCTTGATTTGGCAGGCCGCCTACGCCGAATATTATATTACCCCCACCTACTGGCCCGCCTTCGACAAAGCCGAATATTATAAAGCCCTTCAGTCGTTCAGCCGCCGTGATCGCCGTTACGGCGGGCGGAATGAGTAAGACCACGGTCGTATTGGGTTCAGTGCGGGTTTAAGTGCGCTCCACTTTTTGTCCCAATCAGAACCGGCTGAAAGAAGACATCATCCAGCCTGGTCACCTGTTCGAAACCCGCCTGGATCATTAATTTCATCAGTTTGTCCGCGCCGATGGCGTAGTAGTGGCCCCGCATGACCTGGGTTACACACTCTCCACCGCCCTTATCGTTGACAATATAGATCGACAACTCATAAACATCCCCCTGGAAGGCCCACACCTGAAAAACGATGTCGCGCTGGCCATTCTCGATCCGAACCCCCTCCGGTTTCAACTGGATGCCGCTGCGTTCTTCTTGGTCGTAATCCCGTACCGTGAGGATGAGGCCGCCCCCAGGCCGCGTGCATTGAAAAAACTGTTGCAACGCTTGTAGGATGTCGTCATCGGTTAGCAGGTGAGGCACGGCATTATCACCGGCGATCACCACATCAAACTGCTGCTGATGATGGGTGTAGGCCTGGCGCATATCAGCGATAGAAAAGGATATATCCAGCCCTCGTTTTTCGGCTTCTTGGCGGGCGCGGGCTAGCGCCGTGGGCGATAAATCAGAGGCCGTTACCTGGTAGTTGCGTTGAGCTAGACCGAGGGCTTGAGTGCCGATACCACAGGCGACATCTAAAATCGTCTGAACGTTATCGCCCCACTGGGCTTTGATAATGGAAGCCAATTGGGCTGCTTGAAGGGCAACATCTCCCTCCCAATCTTCATAAATGAGATGGTAGTACGGAGCGAGTTTATCGTACAGATCGGTGCTGGTCATAGGGTGATTTTACCAGTCACCGGCATACCGCACTTCATACGGTGCAGCCAGGTTGACCACTTGGGCTCGTTTCAATTCCACCAATTGACGTAGGTGTAGATTATCATGGGCTACCCAGGCCGTGAACATATCGCCAGCGGTGATCGAGCCGAACCGGGCCATATACACAGCGTCCCAATTGGGCGTCGATAGCCCCCGGAGCCAGTCCAGCGATTGGGCTCGCTCCACCAGGAAGCCGTCCAGCATCTCGGTCAGATCACGCGCATGATAGTTGCGAGCGGTCACCCAACCGGCTGGGTCGATGGGCGGCCACGGCTCGTCCGGTCGATGCAAGATGATGTCCAGGCGTTGCCGAAAATCCTCGCGCTCTTCGTCGTAGAGATGGCAGATGACTTCCAAAACAGACCACGAGTCCGCAGATGGTCTGAATTGGGCCTCGGCGGGCGCCATCCCCGCTACCAGCGCCTTCACCACTTCCGCCCCCCGGGCGAGTTCTTGATAGAGCCGTT
>JAGRCC010000921.1 GCA_020433785.1 Anaerolineae bacterium | reverse complement strand
GTCTGCATCCGGTTGAAATTGCCGCTGAAGTAGGCGCTTTCCACGGCGGCCACGTGCAGCCCCAGCATAAGATCATAGTCGGTTTGCCAGTGGCGCTCATCTAGCCGATCAATGCCGTGGCTGAGATAGGCCAGAGCCGGCTCGAAGGCGGTGGCGGCTTGGGCTTTTCGGCCAGCCAGCAGGTTCAATTCGGCCAGTTGTTTTTGCGCTGCGGGCTGGGTAATGAGAGGCGCGCCCAGATTAAGCTGATTGACAATATCGAATACGTGCTCGATGATCTCCGTGGCCGGCGTATTTTCCAGCATTAACTGCCCAATGCGGCGATGAACGGCTTGTTTGTTAGCTTCGGGAATAAGCGAGTAGGCCGCCTGCTGCACCCGGTCGTGGAGAAATTTGTAAGTAATCGATTTAGGCAGCGCCGGGTCGCTCAGGGTTTCTTCAACTTCTGATCCCGTTTGATCGCTAAAACCGGCCAGCATATAATTGTCGTCGAGCGGCACAATTAGCCCTTCTTGAATGGCCGGCCACAGCTTGGCCGCCGTCTGCCCCGCCGATTGCTCATAGACAATGGCCAACGTCTCCAAATCGAATTTGTTGCCGATACAAGCCGCCAATTCCAACACATGCTGGGTAGCTTCCGCCAGTTTTTGAATTTTGGCCGCCATGAGTTCGACCACGTTATCGGTAATGCTCAACTGCCGGAGTTGGGTGATATCCCACTGCCAGCCGGACGGGCTATTGGCCTCGATGGTGGGCGGCACAAACACTAATCGATGTTCCTGGTACAGCGAGGTCAGAAACTCATTGACAAAAAAAGGATTGCCGTTGGTTTTAGCCAGCGTTAGTTCGGCCAGCGGTTGAACGCGGTCAAGCGGGCTGTTCAGGGTATCGCTGATCAGTTCGGTTACGTGGATGAGAAACAGGGGTTGAAGTGAAATTTCAGATATGGGCTGCTCGGTTTGGCGTAGTTCATTGAGGGTTAAGTTCAGCGGGTGACCGGCGTCGATCTCGTTACTGCGGTACGCGCCGATCAGCAGCAAATGGTGGGTGTCCGGATCGGTCACCAGCAGTTTGAGCAGACTCAGCGTGGTCGAGTCAGCCCACTGCAAATCATCCAGAAAAACAACCAGGGGATGTTCGCGTTGGGCAAACACACGCACAAAATTTTGAAAGACCAAATTGAACCGGTTTTGGGCCTCCGACGGCGGCAGGTCCGGCGCGGCCGGCTGCGGGCCGATAATCAGTTCTACCTCAGGCATAACCTCGATGATAACCTGACCGTTGGGGCCGAGCGCGGTCTGGAGCCGGTCGCGCCAGCGGGCCAGTTGATCTTCGCTTTCGGTCAGCAGCTGCCGGATCAACTCTTGAAAAGCCTGGATAAGCGCGTGATAAGGAATGTTCCGCTGAAGTTGATCGAACTTGCCGCCGATAAAATAGCCGCGCTGCGCCACCAGCGGTTTATGCAGTTCATGGATGAGGGCAGTTTTGCCGATACCGGAATACCCGGACACCAGCAGCAGTTCGGTTGCCCCATGGCCAACCCGTTCAACCGCGGCCATAATAAAGGCGCTCTCTTCTTCCCGGCCGTACAATTTTTGCGGTATTTGAAACCGGTCGGTCAGGTCGTACCGGCCCAGTGGAAACAGATCGATCTGACCATTCTGCTTGAACTGGTTCAGGCAGCGCTCCAGATCACTGATCAGGCCGTAGGCGCTCTGATAGCGATCTTCGGCGGTTTTGGCCAACAGTTTCATGACAATATTGGAAATGACTTGCGGCACAGCCGGCTGCAAATCGTGAGGCGGGGTCGGGCGGCGGGCAATGTGGCTGTGAACCAACTCCATCGCGTCCTGGCTTTGAAACGGTAGTTGGCCGCTAAGCAGTTCATACAAGGTGATACCCAGCGAGTAAAAATCGGTGCGGTAATCAACGGCTCGATTCATACGGCCGGTCTGTTCCGGCGACATATAGGGCAGCGTGCCTTCCAGAATATTCGGGTTGCGCACACTGGGCGTTTCACGCGACAGCACCGTGGCCAGCCCAAAATCGATGACCTTGAATTCCCAGTTCGGATGGCCGTTACCATTAGGGGGAATGGCCACAATATTGGACGGATTGATGTCTTTATGCATTACATGCTGTTGGTGAATCTGGCCCAATATCGTGGCAATCTTAATCGCGGCTTCCAGAAAGTCGGGCAGCGGCAGCGGGCCGGTTTGCAGGATGTGACTCAGCGACTCCGCCGACAAATCCTCCATAATCATCACCAGGCCGTTGCGATAATGCTCCAGGCCGTACAGCCGAACCACCCCCGGCAAATTCAAGGTACGGGTGATCTCATATTCCAACCGAAAACGAGCCATCTCCTCCGGCGAGGGATACTCTTTTTTCAGAACCTTTAAGATGACCGGTCGATGGTCGGTCTCTCGTCGTCCGCGATAGATCAGGGAGTGGGCGCTTTCGTGGATTTTCTTGTCGATTTGATAGCCGGAAATGTTGATCATAAAAGGTGTTGCTTTCAGGATTTACGTCCAAAGAAGGCTTCGCCGGGTGATCGGTGCATGTAGAGATAAATGCGTAATACTTCGAAAATCATCACCACCCCCCAGCCGGCCACAAACCATAGCAAAACGGCCTCGATTGGTAAATGAGACCAGGCGCCGATGAAAATCCCCAACATTTGTTCAGGATGATATTTCCACCAGCCATAAGGCACACCGAGTGTTGCTTCCCACAGCAAACTAACTGACAGTAGTGAGTATAATGTTAAACTATAAGCCCGCCAATTGACAAATGACTTTACGGTTCTAAAAAAAACAAAGGTCGCGACGACGAAGGTCATCACCAACACCGAAAAATAGCCGGGAAAACCGGCATGGTAAGGATGCGAGCCATATTTTTTATAGATGTAGCCGGCAATGACCAGCACCACACCCCAGATAACCGACTGCCAGTGCGGCTGCACAATCTTATCAATCTGGCGCGAATCCTCCTCATAACTATCGTGGTTGTAAGCCCCCAGCCAGTACAAATCGCCCCACAGGTAGACCAACAGCATGAACAAGCTGCCCAAAAAGTAAAAGAGAAATTCTTCGATAGGGATGTCTAACACCCAGCCTCGCTTGAAATCATAGCCAGGTAGATGGATGCCCATCACCGCGCCGTCGTTGGGAAAAAAGAAAAAGGTATTGCCCAACAGCATATCCAAGGCCGCCCCCGCCACCGAGAATAAAGTAATGGTCAACCAAAACGCCCGCCGCTCGATTTTGTATTCAGGATGGTGAAAAAACCACCAAATGATGGCCGCCACCGGCAGTAAAAAAATAAGCAAACTCCAAGTATAGCCGTACGGCGTCGGATTAGACGATGAAATCACCAACTCGCCGGGATGATCAACCGTTCGCAGCGTAAACACCGCCGGAATCACCAGCAGGGCGACCATGCCCAACACCACCAGAAAATCCAAGTTGGGTGTTTTTCTCACGTCGACGACCCCCGCCCAAAGTTCCAGCCAACAATCTTATCGCGTTGCGGATAGCCGCTAATCGAATTCGAGGCCAGCAGCCCGGAAATAGTAGCCGCCTCCACATTCCCGGCGTTGAAGGCATTGAGCGTCCAATCGCCGGCCAAAT
>JAGRCC010000920.1 GCA_020433785.1 Anaerolineae bacterium | reverse complement strand
AAGTTAAACAATACCTGGCCTCGTAAAAAGAAAAAGCTATCCAGCACGCGTGATGGACAGCTGGTCGCCAACAATTCGATAACAATGAATGGACGTAGCTAGACCAGTCGAGTTAAATCTTCAGCGGCCCGTTTCATATCCAGGAAAATTAGCCCTAGTTTGGCATCGCCGCGAGCCAGAGCGGTGAGCACGGCTTCTTCCCCAATGGACATCAGAATAACGTAGCCATTATCACCCCGAATGTAAACTTGATCGAGGGTGCCGCGCCGTAACTCGCTGGCAATTCGTTCACCCAGCGAGAGCATCGCGGCGGACATGGCCGACACGCGGTCTTCTTCTACATCGGCGGGTAGCGAGGAGGCCATAATTAACCCGTCCACACTAACAACAGCCGAAGCCTCGATATCAGCCGTACCGGCCTGCAAATCACGTAAACGCGCTATCATTTGTTCAGTTCGAGATGCCATGATTGTGTAATTCTCCTTTCAACGTCAACGGGCCTGAGCCGCCCGGCAAGTTACACTTGAAAGTGGTATGATATTGGTGCTAAATGGGTCTAAAACCCATTCAAATGGAACAAAATGACGCTAAATCTAATTGACGATAATTTTCTCAACTTGACTTAACATTATTAGCTAAATCATAATAGCATAATAAAAAAACTATGTCAATGAAACGAGATTGAGCCGTATTTTTAACCATTAGAAGGCCAGGTAAGATAGTGGGGCAACCTTTTGGGGAGGAACTACTTTTTATGACAACAACCCTAATTAAATCACTATATCTTTTTTAGTGGGGTAGCAACCCTAAATTTTAAGATCCTAATGAGTTTAGGTCTGGCCGGCTTCCCAATCAAAGAAGGCCTCAATGACTTGCCTAAACAACGGGGCGGCCGCCTCTGAGCCTTCGCCGGCGTGTTCCAGCAGCACGGCCGCTACCACGCGGGGTTCGTCGGCCGGGGCGTAGCCGGCAAACCAGGAGTGAGGTTCCTTCTGACCCGACTCAGCGGTACCGGTTTTACCGGCCACGGTGTAGTTTATCCCGGCAAAAGCTTGACGAGCCGTTCCTCTGGCGCCGCTGGTAATATCCTCCAAGCTGCCCCGAATCAACGCCAAATTTTCAGGGCTGATGGGCAGCTTTCCCCCTTTTTCCGACTCGACCACGTCTTCCCCGCCATCTACGTGGACAATCCGTTCCACCACCCGAGGCTGTACCAATTGACCCCCGTTAGCCACCGCCGCCAGCATCCGGGCCACCTGGATGGGGGTAACCAGAGTAAATCCTTGCCCGATAGCTGTGTTGACGGCGTCGCCGTCGTATAAGGGTTGGTTTAAGGCGGCGCGTTTCCAGGCATCATCCGGCACCACGCCGATGCTTTCTTCCAATCCGATAATATCGGTAGGCACACCTAACCCGAAGGCGCGGGCCAAATCCGGCAGCAGTTGGGGATTGCTGTGATGAAGGGCCAGACCTACCTCGTAAAAAACCACGTTACAACTTTGCGTCAAACCGTCGATTAGGTTGATTTTGCCGTGGCCGGTTTCCAGCCAGCAGGTTTTTTCAAAGGCCTGCCCCAGACCATGCCACTTGCCGGTGCAGGTAAATGTCGTGTCCGGCTTAAGGCCGAGTTTCTCCAACCCGGCCGCTAAACTGGCGATCTTGAAGATCGATCCGGGCGGGTAAGCGCTTTGCGTGGCCCGGTTGATCAGCGGATGATTTTCATCGGCGTTCAGACTGCTCCAGAGCGTGGGGTCGGTGTTGGCGGCGAAGACCGCCGGCTTGAATCGGGGGAAGCTGGCCAGAGCGTGGATAGCTCCGGTGTAAGGATCCATCACCACCACCGCGCCTTTGCGCGGGCCGAGCAGCCGCTCGACCGCCGCTTGAAAAACCGTATCCAACGTCATATAGACGCTGCTGCCGGCTCGAGAGGTGACGGTTGAAAGCTCAGACAAGACCTGGCGCGATGGCAGCGGCGCTAATGTCACCAGTCGCCCGCCGCGCTGGCCGGCCAGATCCAACTCGCCCCAAGCCTCGACGCCGGTCAGGCCCACCAATTCATCGCCCCGATAACCGCGCGAGTGATAATACTCTTCTTGCCCGGCCGGAATGGCGCCCATATACCCCACCACATGAGCAGCCGTATCAACATCAGTGTAAGTGCGGACATCCCGCGCCCGCCGATCAACGCCGATCAGGTTGTTGAGCAAATCGTCATACTCAAGGCTGGTTTCAAAGGTTACATCGTCAATAGGCACAAACCAGTCAGGCCGGGCGGCAGTAATTTTTTCCCGGATCTTCTCCGGCTGAACGGTGGTGATGGCGGCTAATTGGGCCACTACCCCGGCTTCGTCCTCGATAAATTGTGGCACCACACCGATGGTCACTACCTGACCTTGGGAAGCCAGCGCATGGAAATTTTTGTCGTAAATATTACCCCGGGTGGGTTGATCGCCAATAAAGGCCAGCGTAACCCCTTCGCCCAATTGGGGCAAAATCAGGGGGCGCTGCCAATCGATACCCCACCGGCTGTCTTCAAAGGAGAGCTGCATTTGATTATTGGCATCGATAGTGCCAAACAGGCGCGTCTGCCAGCTCGATTGAAAAAGGGCCGAGGCGTGCGGCCCATCGTGTAGCAGCGATTGAATTTGCACCTTGACTTGCTCAACCGTAGCTTCGGTCATGGCTTGCTTGTATTGGGCTTGAAAAGCAGCGGCGGTGATTCGAGCCTGAGAACTGGGTGTCAAGAGATTATACATCGTATCAAAATCACCGGTCTGCCAGGCCGACAAGTAGCCTTGAACAATGCCATCGGCTCTGGGCAGAGGCGTGGGGGTGGGAGTCGGTAGGGGTGTTGCTGTTGGCCGACCGATAAGCGATCCGATTTCGGCCGAGCAGCCGCTGGTTAATAGGACTATGCCTAGACCTTTAAGAAAAATGCGTCGGGGGATTTTGAAAGTAGACATAATGAAATTATAGCCTCGACTCAATACGGTGCAAAACAAAAAAGGCAAACTTTCAAAGTTAGCATTCGGCCCTTAGCTGTCAGCTATCAGCTTTTTTTCTTGTTCTGGCCAATTTTTGGGCTACAGAGCCGGGAATGATGGCTGAATAGTCGTCTTTAGCGATAAAGCTGACGGCTGAAAGCTGAACGCTTGCTTTTCAAATTCTATGGTTCTTCCAGATAATCCGTGTGG
>JAGRCC010000919.1 GCA_020433785.1 Anaerolineae bacterium | reverse complement strand
TGGTTACAACTTGAGAAAAAGCGCCCGGGTAGCTGTTGAGTTTGATCCGGTCATCACCCTCAATCTCAATGCGATGGCCGGTTTGCTTGAGTTGAGGCCCCAAGCTCCGAATGACTTCGGTTAGATAGGGTTTTAGCAAAAATTCGCGTTGTTCAAGATTGGTCTGATCAACGGCCACCTGTTTGAAGCTCTGCACCAGTTCGGCGGCTCGCCTCAAGTTTCGCAAAATTAATTCGCTGCTCTCCCGGGCCACACTAACGTAATTGTGTAACACCGATCGCTTGAGCTGCCCGTTTTCAACCGCATTAAAAAATAGTGCTGACTCATCAACCAGGGTTGAGGCGGCCGTCACTCCAATACCGATGGGCGTGTTGATTTCGTGAGCCACGCCGGCCACCAGGCTGCCAAGAGCGGCCATTTTTTCAGACTCAATTAGTTGGTGCTGCGTGGCTTTCAGATGTTCAAAAGCGTCCGAAAGATCCTGGTTTGATTGTTGGAGCTGGCGGGTTAACTCTCGCAGACGAAGATGGGTGTTTAATCTGGCCAGTAGTTCGGCTTGCTGAATGGGCTTGGTTACGTAATCCACCGCGCCGGCTTCGAACCCTTTTACTTTATAAACAACATCAGCTAAAGCAGTCATAAAGATCACCGGAATATCTTTAGTGCGATGATCTTGTTGCAAACGCCGGCAGGTTTCAAAACCGTCAATCCCTGGCATCATCACATCTAATAGGATGATATCGGGCTGCCCTTCCTGGGCAATGACTAGACCGTCCTCGCCATTTTGAGCCACCATCAGATCAAAGCCATCCATTTCCAGATATTCGGCGATCACCCTGAGATTGGTCGGTTGGTCATCGATGATTAAAATCCTTTGTTCCTTATGTTGCATGGGTTTCTCCAGAGCTAAGATATTGTTCCAATAGGTTGACCAACTCCTGTTGGCGAAATTCGGTGGCTAATATCCGCACCGCCTCAGCAAATGAGGCGTATGATTCGTCTAAACCTTCAATGTGATCCATGTGCTGCCGAATTCGGGGCAACCGGCCCATTTCAGCCCATCGATATAACTGCTTTAACTCGGCCAGCGGAGGTGGGGTAAATTCAGGCGGCTCAGCACCGGTTACTAATTCGGTCGCTAATGAGTCAGCCTCGTATACCCACTCAAGATCTAATTGATCGGCCAAAAGTGCCAGCAGTTCCTGCCGATCAACGGGCTTGACCAAAAAGGCATCGCAGCCGGCCTCTTGGCTCAATTGACGATCCTCAGCAAAAGCGCTGGCCGACAGCACAATAAGCGGCATGGTGCAATGAGCCGCCATCGTCCGAATCTGCCTGATGGTGTCCAAGCCATTCATTTCCGGCATGACTAAATCGGTTAGAACCGCATCAACGGCCCCTTGAGGCAATCGTCGCAATATCTCTCGACCATTCTCGGCTTCAACTATCGTAAAACCTAAAGGCTGCAGCATATCACGGAGAACCAGGCGATTGGTCAATTTATCATCCGCTATTAATAGGGTCCGTCTCTGGCCTTGGTAGCCAACAATCTCTTTGGTCGGGGCAGGGATTTGCACCGACGAGAATTCAAGCACCAGCAGCTTGACCTCAAACCAAAAGCGGCTGCCCCGATTCAACTCGCTCTCAATGTGTAACACCGCCCCCATCAACTCCACCAGTTGGCGAGTGATCGACAACCCTAACCCGGTTCCCTCCCGACGAACTGATTGTTCGCCAACTTGCTCAAAAGGTAACAGTACTTTATCTAAGTCTTCGGCGGCTATCCCCACGCCGGTGTCCTCAACTTCAAAACGAATGATTTGCGTCGGCCCCATTCCTTCGGTTTGAACGATACTACCCACCGTTGAAACGCGCAGCACCACCTGCCCTTCATCGGTAAATTTGACCGCGTTACCTAACAGGTTAATCAAGACCTGTCTTAAGCGCGTTTCGTCGGCCAGAACACCAAAGGGTAATTGATTATCCGTTTCAAGGATAAACTTCAGGCCTTGTTCGGCGATCCACATTTCAATGATACCGACCACACCTTGGATAAATTGCTCCAAATACAGTTCAGCTACATTTAATTCCATTTTTCGAGCTTCAATTTTGGCCAGGTCTAAAATATCATTAATCAGCGTCAACAAATGTTCTCCACTCTCCTGAATAACCTGCAGCCCGGCCAAGATTGGGCGATCAATATTCGGCTTGCGTCTGAGCGCCTGGGCATACCCTAAAATACCGTTAAGCGGGGTCCGCAGTT
The DNA here is from genome assembly GCA_020433785.1 of Anaerolineae bacterium. The sequence continues at coordinate 3,417 of JAGRCC010000919.1, read as the reverse complement.
CGTGACTCATCCGTGATAAAAATTCACTCTTGGCCCGATTGGCCGCATCGGCGTCTTCTTTAGCCTGTCGTAACATTTCTTCGTCTTCTTTGCGTTTGGTAATATCCCGAATGGCGCCGGTTAAGATCATCTCCTCATTGTGTAAACTAAATGCGGCTTTTTTGGTTAAAATGACCCGGGTATTGCCGTAAGCATCGGTCAGTAATTCCTCATTTTCTAAGGGAAGCTTGGTATCAAACACCTGATTATCATTGGCCCAGAATATGTCGGCTTGTTCTTTGGGTACAAAATCATAGTCGCTCATTCCCCGCAGTTCAGCCGCCGTCCGCCCCATAAATTGGCAGAAGGCGTCATTAAACTCAATAAAACGATGATCTTTATCTTTGACAAAAAGCGGATCAGGCACGGCATTGATGACCGAATTGAAGAAATCAGCCGCGTTGCGCAGTTCTTCTTCCAACCGTTTGCGCTCCGAACTATCCCAAACCAGGCCCTGATAGTGCGTAATTTGGCCGGTATCGTCACGACCGACAGTGGTTCGATCCTCTACCCAGCGTATTTGCCCCTCTCTGGTGATCAGCCGGTACTGCTGACTGTATTCCTCGACGCCGCTAGCGGAATAAGCATACACTTCTTCATTAACGCGCGTGATGTCATCAGGGTGAATCATATCACTGTAAGATATTCGGCCGGACAGAAAATCTTCGGATGTGTAGCCAAACTGGGCCACATTATCGGTGACTAAATCAACCGGCCAACCCTCTTTAGCCAACCATCTAAACAGCGTAACCGGGCTATTTTCAACGATAGCGTTAGCCTGTCTGAGCAGTTCTTCGTCCTTTTTCCGTTCGGTGATGTCGTGAAAACCGGTAATTAGGGCCGGCTCCCCAAAAAAGATGATTTGTGAAATGGAGACATTGGTCCAAAATAGAGAGCCGTCCAGGCGTTTAAACTGGATCTCCATATTTTTAACAATTCCGTCCTTCTTTAACATCCTAAATACTCTCTGGCGATCGGCGGGATTGACGTAAAAATCGAGCGTTTTCTGGCCGCTCAACTTTGTAACCGGGGAACCAAACAGGTCTGCCAGAGATTTGTTTACATAGAGCGCCAAACCATCCTCAAAGCGGGTGATTAATATGGGCGTTAATAAGTTACCGATGGTGGTTCTAAACTGTTCCTCACTGGTCCGTAATTTTTCCTCGGCCCGCTTACGCTCGGTGATATCCTGAATAATGCCGACTAATTCAAGCGGCTGACCTGTTTCTGAGTGAACGACATGCGCGCGACTAGATACATATCGTATGTCTCCATCTGGCCAAATCAGACGATGTTCGACTTCAAATGATTGTTCATCCGATACCGCATATATATTTCGGAAAGTTTCCGAAACATAATCACGATCTTCCGGGTGGATAGATTTGGTAATCAAATCAAGATCAATTTTGGTCTGTGGGGAGACGCCATATATCCCATAGACTTGATCGCTCCAAAACATCGTTTGGCTAACTATATTCCAGCGCCACCAACCTAAACGAGCCATTTGTTGGGCTTCGATCAAACGGCTCTCATTTTCGCGCATGGTTGCTTCAATCTCTTGCCGTCTGGCAATATCTTGCTGAAGCTGCTCATTGACCTGGGCTAACTCGGCCGTCCGTTCTGTGACTCGCTGTTCCAGCGAGTTGATCGTGTCTCGTAATCGAGCGGTCATGGCATTGAAAGCCCAAGCCAATTGGCCAACTTCATCCTGAGACTCAACGTACACCTGTTGGGTCAAATCACCTTCGCTTATGGCATGCGCTGTTGTCGCCAAGTGGTCCAGAGGGTTTACAATTTTATTGGCAACCACTAAGGCCAGCCCGATCGCGAACACCAGCACAAACACCAACGTCAAACTGACAATCGCTATCTCTTGCCGCGCCAGAGCGAACGCTTGAACGCTGTTAAGCTCACTTATGACAGTCAAAATCCGGTCGCCTAAAACGATTGGCTCCGATGCCAGTACCACTGAAACGCCATCGAGACCGGTCGTAACTCCAGAGCGAACCGATCCATCAAAGTAAGCTGCCGGCTCATCCATTGAAGGATCTGTTCGAACGATGATCTGCCCCGTTTCATCTAAAATATAGTTTTTTTCACCGGGAGCGGGCCGAACCTCAGCTAAAATATCCCAAATCTTGCCGACGCGAACCGAGGTTATAAGCACCCCACTCATTTCGTTTTGAGTAGTACTGAAGAACGGCAAGGCCATCGTCATGACGAGTTCATGCGTTGCTTCGTCAAAATGAATCGGGCCGTAATAAAACTCATGCGTGGATTTTGGAATAGTAAACGCCTCATCGCCTGCGTAATTAACCGGTTCAGGATTGGCCGGAGAGATACGAGAGGAGAAGTGGATCTGTTCGTCCCCATTATTGTCGACTAAAATCAATTCCGTAAAATCCGTTTGACTCGATTGCAATTCCAACAGCAGACTACGCCGTCGCTCGATACTAAGATTGGCCAGCCCGCGATTTTGGGTGATAAGCTCTAATTGTGCTTGTAATTCGTGAAAAAAATGTCTGACCTCGTGAGCCACCTCTTCAGCCACGAACTGTTGTTCTTTGATAGCATAGGCTTGCTCAATAGTGAAAATTTGCCAGGTCAACAAAATTCCCACCACCAGCAATGGTCCAACCGCCAAGGCGATAATAGTTAGGGTTAATCGAGTGCGAATAGAACGATTCATTGAGATAACCTTATGCATTGAGTTATTTACATTATATCTAAGAGTTACTCACTTGACACGCTGCCCCCAAAAAATCGGACGCGAACGTTATAATTTACCCCTGAAAAAGATGATTACGTGTAAATACCTGCCACTTCTTTCCTTATTTAAAGAAATACCTGTATAATTTTTTAAGATGACATAACCAGAAAGTTGGCTTACTCGCTACGTATTCGTAACAGTTAGAGGAGAAGGACAATGGCCGGTCGATTACCCCCCTCTGAGACTCGTCCCTTTTTGGCCTTTACTCAAGGTCCTAAAAACAAATTACGCCAACGAGTTCGAGGCGGCGGACCCAAACCCCGCGAGAACACCGAAGCCCACGGTCAAAATCTGCTCAAGCAAATCGATGACTTTCAGCGTCTCATCGACTCACAGGCCCGAGACCGCGCGCCGGATTTGCCGCCCCTGCCCGACGACACGCAGGTTATCATCGAAGCCAAACGCCTTACCCCGGAGCAGATGGGCTCACTGGGTTTGAAACCTATCGAAGAACGCGACAACGGGCTGCTGGTGACCATTTCGCCTGATGTCACGCTGCCCACGCTGGCCACCAAAGCCCAAAGTTACGTCTCCCAACGCACCGACAGCGGCAACCCCAAGTTCAACGGCGTCATCGCTCCCATCGAGCAGATTCGCCCCGCCGGCCG
>JAGRCC010000918.1 GCA_020433785.1 Anaerolineae bacterium | reverse complement strand
ACTACCGGCAATAAAAGTGAGATGGCGGTCGGCTATGCCACCATTTACGGCGATATGGCCGGCGGTTTCGCGGTCATCAAAGATGTGCCCAAAACGCTAGTTTATAAGCTGTGTCGCTATCGTAATGACACCGTTGGGCCTGATATCCCGGAGAATGTTCTCACCAAACCCCCGTCCGCCGAACTGCGGCCTGATCAAAAAGATACCGATTCGCTGCCGGAATATGACATTTTAGACGGTATTCTGGCGGCTTACATTGAGGAAGAATACAGCCCCGCCGAAATTATAGCGCTTGGTTACGATCAACAGACAGTCCACCGCATCATCCGTCTGGTTGATCTGAACGAGTATAAGCGTCGGCAAGCTCCGCCCGGTCCCAAAGTCACCAGCAAAGCGTTTGGCAAGGATCGACGCTTGCCCATCACCAACCGGTACAGGGGATAAGTCGGTCCGCAATATTGAACAACTGTTTTGAATGTCTTCATAAGTCCACAGCTAGCTGCCCATAACTACCGACAACATCACAAATGAGATAAACCTCAGGGTGAAGCTGTGGCTAAATTCGTCAACTGCCGCTTCTAAATTAGTGGCTAGGGATTCTAACCGTTTTCATAACGATTTTATAGTGTGATGTTGATAAGTTTGGATTAGAATACGTATATATAAAATCCCGCGAGGGGGAGTTCTGTATGGGAAAAGTAAGCAATATTGTAAAATTTCTAGCTGTCCTGATTCTGGGCAGTTTAGCCGGCATCATTGGTACGTTGCTATTGGCGCCGCGTTCCGGCAAAGAGACCCGCCGCGAAATCAAACAGAAGGGCCAGGAACTGGTCCATAAAATTCGCTCGGCGCGCGAGACCGCTGCTGATCCCCATCTTAAGAAGATTAGCAACTGGGGCAATTATCCTCAAGTCCAGGTCAAATTTCATGAATTTGAGGATATCGAAACCCTGCGCCGCCTCGTTAAACAATCAGACGACGTGATTGCCAGAGGCAATGGCCGCTGCTACGGCGACTCGGCCCTGGCGCCGCAAATAATTTCCAGCTTGCGGTATAATAAATTTTTAGCCTTTGATCGGGACAAAGGCGTTATTCGCTGCCAGTCAGGGGTGCTGCTGTCTGAAATTCTCGATGTCATTGTGCCCCAAGGCTGGTTTTTTCCGGTTACACCCGGCACCAAGTTGATCACCGTCGGCGGCGCTATCGCCTCTGATGTGCATGGCAAAAGTCAGCATAAAGCCGGCAACTTCAGCGACCACCTAATCGATATGGAAATCATGGTTGGCGACGGATCGATTATGCGGTGTTCGCATACGGAAAATACCGAACTGTTTTTGACCACATGCGGTGGCATGGGCCTAACCGGAGTCATTCTCAACGCCACCATGCGGCTCATTCCGATCGAAACGGCCTATATTCGCCAAGAGTCGATCAAAATCCACAATTTCGATCATATGATGGATGTTTTTGAAGAATCAGAGGATTGGAACTACTCACTGGCCTGGATCGACTGTTTGGCGCAGGGTAAACAGTTGGGGCGCGGCTACCTTATGCGTGGTGAGCACGCCAAAGTTGAGGAGTTGGCTACAGCCAAGCAGCGTCAGCATCCGTTGGTCCCCAAAAAACGCCCTAAGCTGAACGTGCCGTTTAATTTCCCCAGTTTTACCTTGAATAATCTTACCATCACGGCCTTCAATACCGCCTTGTACCTCAAGCACCCGAATGACGTGGTTAAATCTATTGTGGATTATGATACCTTCTTTTATCCGCTTGATACGGTGCTAAATTGGAACCGCATCTACGGCAAGCGCGGCTTTACCCAATATCAGCTTATTCTACCCAAATCCGTCAGCCGTGAGGGGATGCATCGAATCCTTAATCGCATCGCCCAAAATAGACATGTGCCCTTTGTAGCGGTTCTTAAATTGTATCGGCAGCAAAATGGCTATCTGCCGTTTGGGATAGAAGGGTTTTCGCTGGCCCTGGACTTTTCTATTAAACCCGGCCTATTTGAATTTTTAGACGAGTTGGACCAGATTGTGCTGGAGTACGGCGGCCGCCTTTACCTGACCAAAGATGTCCGCATGAACAAATCCATGTTCACCCAAAGCTATCCCAATGTTGAACGCTTCATCAACAACGTTCGCGACTTGAACCATGGCCACAAATTTAAATCATTCCAATCCGACCGGGTAGGTATCACGCAATGAAAGATGTTTTAATCCTGGGCGCGGCCTCAGATATCGCCAAAGCCGTCGCTCACAAATTTGCCGGCGAAGGCTTCAATGTCGTCCTGGCTGCTCGCAATGCCGCTCGATTAACCGAAACGGCCACCGATATCAAAATTCGCCACCAAGTTGAGGCGACCTCCGTCGAATTTGACGCGCTCGATTTTGCCGGTCATGTCGCTTTTTACGAGGCTCTAAAACCCAAGCCCGATGTTGTAGTGCTGGTATTCGGCTATCTGGGCGATCAAAAAAAGGCGCAGGCCGATTTCGCGGAAGCGGAGCAGATTATCGACACCAACTACACCGGCGCGGTGTCTATTTTGAATATCGTCGCTAATGACTTTGAACGACGTCGAGCCGGGACCATCATCGGCATCAGTTCGGTTGCCGGTGATCGCGGGCGGGGCAGTAACTACATTTACGGCAGTGCTAAGGCGGCGCTCACCGCCTATCTGTCGGGCCTGCGCAATCGGCTGGCCAAATCGAACGTCCATGTGATCACGGTCAAACCCGGTTTTGTGCGGACCAAGATGACCCAAGGGCTGCCACTGCCCGGCCCGGTCACGGCTAAACCGGCTCAGGTGGCTGATGATGTTTTCAACGCCTTCCGCAAACAAACCAACCAAGTTTATTCGCTGTGGATGTGGCGCTATCTGATGCTAATTATCCGCAATATTCCTGAGCCGATTTTCAAGAAGATGAGCTTATAACCTAAGTTCGGAGATAGATGGGTTTCATGTCATTTCGCAGCGATAGCGGAGAAATCACTGTGACAATACAATAATAAGTGGTCTGGTAGGCAAAATTTGAAGTGACAACGCCAATTTTTCCCAGCGAATGCTTCATTTGTGGCGATGTCTGAGAGATTTCTCCGCCTCCGGCTACGAAATGACATGTTCGGCTTTAATTTATCGAACTGAGGTTTATAGGCCATACTCAAAAATTAGCTCACTGTCTCTTTGGAATTAAAAAAGCCTGGCAATCTTGCCAGGCTTTCTGGTATTCGATGATACGCGATCTTACTCGGCCCGAAATCGCTGCTCAAGCTCCTCGAGCATCACCGCCGCTTCGACCAACTTGTCCAGCGGATTTTCCTCGCCGCGAAAATAGCGATAGTCGCAGGGCATAATATCGAGCGTTTTGACCAGCTCAGTGTGTCCCTGCCGGATGTCGCCTTCCGTGGTTTCATACCACATCGCCAGCTTCTCTAGAGGGACTTCTTGAAAATTAACTTTGCGGACCGTATGGTCGAGCGCCGCCGCCCACTCTTCCGGATGGCTGACATTCAGATATTCTTTGCCGATTGTCACCCGGTACTCGACCCACATTTGAATGGCGGCCCCCACCACTTCCAGCGACATCTTCTCGCGCGGCATAATGGTGGTTAGCAGCGTTTCAACCCCATCTAGGGCATTGCTGAATAACGCTTCAAATCGACTAATCATCGATTTGT
>JAGRCC010000084.1:6415-21142 GCA_020433785.1 Anaerolineae bacterium | reverse complement strand
GTCCAACGCGGCCGGTCAACGCTGGAACTGGGCGGCGGCTCCAGGTAGGAGATATCGCCATCGGACAGACGGACCAGACCGACCTGGCGGCAGTATTGGCATTCGGCTACTTTATCGGCCACAAAGGCCAGGTATTGGCCGTCCGGCGACCAAACCACGCCGCCGATGATGGTAATATCGTCATCATCGGCCAGCAGGGTGCGCACCGTGCCGCCGTCGGTGGTAACGGTGTACAGTTTGATCCGCTCGGTAATGGCGATTTGACTGCCGTCGGGCGAATAGCTTTCGCTGACGGTTGGCAGGAGCAGGCGTCGCACGAACTGTTTGTAGCCCAGCGTATCCTGCACATAACGACGGCTGGCATTGGCTGCGGCGGTCGGGGTGCCGGCCGGCTGCGGCAGCGAGCCGGCCGGTAAGGCCGCCTCAGCCGGAGCGACAAAATCGGCGGCTAATACATCGGAACCGGCCCCGACGGACGGGGCGCCGGAGGAGGCTTGGACCAGCAACGCCGGAATGGTGACGACCGGAATGGAATTGTCCAGGTGAGCGGTCGTCACGGCCTCGTTGGCGGCCCAGGCAAATTGGCCGTTAGGGGCTGAAACCAACCACCAGCCGCCGTCGCCGCTGCGGCCGACAATCCGTAAACTTTCACCGCGAGGCAGCCGGCCAATCTTGGGATAGATGGTGTCCGGCCCGCTGCGTAGATTAATGGCATCCGTTTGGGCCGTTATCATCGGGCGGGGCGGAGTCGGCGTGGGGGTCACGACGATGGTAGTGTACTGGACCGCGTTAACCTTTTCCGCCAGAGAGCCCAGTTTGACCCGCAGCAAGTCGATCTCCTCAGGCGATGTTGACGGCGGCTGAACCGAAACCTGTGGGTTGACCGGGCCCTCAATCTGCTGCATCAGGCTGAGGCTGGCCAGATTGGTCGAGGCGCAGATGGCGCAGAAGGCCAACACTGCAAACAACGTGCCAAACGTCATCACCATACCTACCTGCGTACCGCAGCCGCCGATGATGATTCTGCCGGTTTTGCTTCGCCAAAAAGGATGAATCATGTCAATCCTGCTCAATCGCTAATTTGCATAATAGCTGTCCGCCCGCTCAGAAACGCCGGCCTGCCAGATGCGGCCCGGCAGCCAGGGATACCATTTCTGGCCGTCATTACCGGCGCTCAGGGTATAGATGCCGGTGGCTTCCTCGCCTTCGCCGTAAACGTTATAAACGTAGGTAATGCCGTCGGCCGGTTCGCCGGGATGGGCGTTGACCAAAATGCGCCCGTCTTGGGTCCAACGCGGCGCGTCGGTTTGCAGGCCGTTCGGCCCTTCCAAATAAAAGAGTTCGCCGGTAGCGATGTTGACCACACCGACTTTGTGGCACAAATTACATTTGGGCGGTTTGATTTCGATCACAAAGGCCAAGTACTGCCCATCCGGCGACCAGACAGTTCCACCCAAAGGCCGCAGTTCGTCGGTGTCGGCCAGCCAGATGGTGGGATAAGAGCCGGCCGCGCGAAATGTATACAGCTTGATGCCTTCGGTTAGCGCGACTTGATCGCCGTCGGGGGAGAAGGTGGCGCTTTGCGGGGGGATCATAAGCTGCCATTTGATGGTTTGATAGGCAGGTGTATCTTCAACAAATTCACGGCTGGCCTCAGCTCCGGGGGTCGGAGTGCCGGGCGGCAAGGCCGGGGTGGGCGTGGCGACAGGGCCGGACGGCACGGTGGCCGCCACCGCGGCTGAGCCACTGGCGGCTGCGGGCTGGCCCAACTGCGACGGCACCGAAGCCACCGGAATGGCTGTATTGGCGTTAAGAATGGTGGCCACTTGATTAGACAGCCAGGCAAAACGACCGTCGGGCAAGGCCACCAGCCACCAGTTTGAATCGCTGCTGCGGCCGGTAATCGTTAGCCGCTGGCCGACCGGTAAAATTCCGACCTGACCGAAATCCGTACCCGGCCCGTCGTATAAAACCACGGGCTGCTGGGCGGCAACGGCCAGCGGTTGGCCGGCGGCCTCGGCCGGCATGAAGGGTAGGGTCGAGCCTTTGGCTTGCCCGGCCTCAAGCTCATTGGTCAGCGCATCGACCTCAGCCAGCAGCGATTGAACGGCCGGGTTAGGAGGGGAAGTTTGGAACGAGACTTGTTCAACCGGAGCCGCGGTTGCCGGGCCGGCCAATTCCTGGGTAAGGTTAAGCGTCAGCAAGTTGGCGACGGCGCACAAGCCACACACCACGGCGATGGCCAAAACGCCGGCGATGGCCATTAGCAGGCCAAGCTGCGTACCGCAGCCGCCGATAATGATTTTGCCAAAGCTGCTGTTCCAAAAAGGGTACATTATTTCCACCAATCATTAATCGAGCGGCTGTCCATAAAGGTACCCTTGTCTCTCACCGCCACGAGCAGTTCATCGGAAGCAGCTACCCCCACCGGGGTATCAAGGGTTAAGCCGACGACATCGTTGCCCTTCGCTTCATTATATTTGGCCAGCAAATTCGGATCGACGTGCAGCCCTTGATAATGAATGGCATAGCCTTGGGCCACCGTGCCGTCTCTGGTATAGGCAAAGGTTAAACTATCCTCCGAGGCGTACAGCACCACGGCATATACATTACCACCGAAAATAGGGGCTCCCGTGGGAGGAATAAAAATGGGGTCACCCGGCGTGGTTTTAATACCTACCAAAATGGAATGGCCATCGTTGATGAGATCGCCCGCGCAGTTGCAGCCCCAATCCCAATTATGGACGCCATAAGTTTGGACAATATCGGGTGAAAAGATAGCGCCCAGGTTTGGTGCGCCCGGATCGATGCCGGCACCGACATCTTTCAAGGCCGGCTCCTGGTCGATAGGCTCCGGTTCTCGTAGGGCCAAGTTAAGGTCGCCGTGTTCGGCGGCCGGACGCTTGTCCTTCTCTCCATCAAGGGGAACGAGTTCATAGGAATTGGATGAGTTGGCCGGCGCGGAAAAGGTTTGCGCTTGGCTGTCGCCCAATTGGCCCTCGCGCGATCCGGCAGCGACGGCTTCAGCGGCCGTATCCGATTCCGATTGGTCGACGCCGGCTTCTTGAATAGTTGACTCACGCTCGACCGCCGGCTCGCCAATCGCGACCGCCGGAGGTATGGCGGTTGGCGAAATAACCGGAATAGGGGCAGCGGCAGAACCACTGGGGGGCAGGACCTGGGGTGTGGGGCTGACCGCCTGCGCCAGCGCCGGCGGGTTTATTTGCACCGGAGCCGGGGCGCTGTTCGGCGCTGAAACTGCGGCCTGGGTGGCGATAGCGGCCAGCGTGGCATATTGTGACATCAATTCTGAGTTAGGGGCAACCGCAGCAGCAGCCGCGCCGGTGGTGATCGGCACCGGAGTACTGGCGGCCGTTATCGGCGCGGATGACGGCGTTTGGGTAGGAACTGCCACCAGAAAAGTGGTGGGAAGCGAGACCGGCATCTCCAATTGATTATCGCCGCTGCGCCGGGTGATCGACACCTCTAAGCCGGCTAACTGCCAACTCAAATAGACGTTCAAGGCAATCGAAACGGACAGCAGCGCCATCATTACCAGCGCCAAAATTGTTGTAAAACTGAGCGAGACGCCCCAGATAAACCATAATAAGCAAGTGCCTACCCGTCCTTCTTGGGGGCCTGTAGTTACCGTTACTTCCTCAGCCATTACCTTCTCCTCACTATTATTGGAACTGTCGATGCTAATGCATCAGGGCATAATATCTATTTAATATCATTCACCCGGTACACTGCCGCCAACCGCCCTGACCGTCGAGACAAAGGATAAGCGTCTGGCCATTGAGACTAAAGGTGATTTTTTCCACATAATCGCCTTTCTCAACCACCGTAAAAAAGGTGACCGAACGAGTCACGCCAGGTTCCGGGCCTGATCCGACGTAGCCGTAGAAACAAGGTTTGACGCTCTTACCGTTGGCCGTCGTAAAGCTAATCGGCCAATTATCGGGTACTTTGCTATCGGAGTTATTGGTCAGTAACAGCTCAACGTTGAAACCACGATAGTTGGGCTTAGTGTCGTCAAAATCATTGTTGGCCCAGGCCGTGCACGGGTCGCCCCGGTCCCCGCCCCACGGTTCTTCATAACGATGCTGGCTGCCAACTTCAAGTACATATAGGCCGTCATCGTTGGCGGTCGGGCCGGTCGAGCCGTTGGCCGCAACCGGAGCGGGCGGCTGGCCGGCCGTTTGAGTCGTGTTGCCGTAATCTAACTGGGTGATTAGCCACCGACCGTCAATATTTTCCAGGGTGTAACTGCCCTGATCGGCGTAAAGGACGCCATCCTGAACCACGCCCTGGTGAGTGGCGATGGCCTGGTTGCCGTTCAACTGGATGGCCAGATCAACCAGGGTCAAGGACGATACGCCAGAGGAGAAAAAGGCCTGATAACGGCGCTCGATGTTGGCCCAGCCCTCCCAGACCGTATCGTCGCTGGGATCATCAGGCGTACCGGCCCGATCAACCACCACCGCGTTGGGGGCAAAAAGGGTTTGCAACTGGGCCAAATCTTGGGAAACCGCGGCGTTGACTTCATTTAAGATGACATTGCGCACCGCCTCCAGGTCGGTCGCGGCGGCCGGGGCATTGGCCGCCGTAACGGAGGTGGCGGCAGGGAGGGGCAGGCCGGACGATTGGCCGGCGGTTTGAGTAGCCAGCACAGCGGCGTCGATGGTGCCTTGCAAGTTAATCTGAGTTTGTTGGGTAGCGGCAACCCCAGCCGCAACGGTGGCTTCAACATCTGCTCCGGCCCCGCCTCGGCCGCACAGCAGCATAGTAGCCGGCAGCAGCAGCACGGATAACGTTACCCCTGGATTAGCAAAAATTCTTAAGCGAGTCGTTTTCACGACAACGGTCTCCTCATGCCTCTCGAATTTGGATCATTGGTTTAATGGTTAGGTGGCTGGGTAGGTCGTTGGTTGATAAAATAAAAAACGCGCAGACCCTCCAATGAGAGTCTGCACGTTGTACCAATCTGTTAAATAGCCATTGTACTTATGACAAGCCGTACCCTCATAGTAACATACTTTCATCATTAAAGCAATGCATTTGACAGATTTCCTAAAGATTCATTTTAGCCAGGTTGACAAATTAAAACAAATGTTCTATAATAAACCAATATTTGCACCCCATCTTAACAATATTTCTACCCTCACCCCTTTTCCGAATTATATTATTCATTTTTAGCCGATAGGAGAGAATTAAATGGCTGAATTCACTGAGTACAAACCAGGCACTTTTTGCTGGGTCGATTTAGGCACAACCGATGCTGAGGCGGCCAAGGTATTTTATTCCGAGTTGTTCGGGTGGCAGATTGTTGAACTGCCCATTCCGGATGGGTCTTACACGATGTTTCAGGTGCGCGGCAAAGATGTAGCGGCGCTGTATCCGATGGGCGACGATCAGCAAGGGCAAGGGGTGTCGCCTCATTGGATGTCTTATGTATCGGTCACCGACGTCGACAACATTGCCGAAAAGGCAGCTTCATTGGGGGCGGAGATTTTGGCCGGGCCGTTCGATGTGATGGAGGAAGGCCGGACGGTTATGTTCCAAGACCCGACCGGCGCTCAACTGGCGGCCTGGCAGCCGAAGAAGCACATCGGCGCCCAGTTGGCGAACGAACCTGGGGCTTTCTGCTGGAATGAGCTAGCCACTAAAGACGCTAAAAAAGCCAAAGCCTTCTATACGCAGTTGTTCGGCTGGACGGCCGATGCTCAAGAAATGCCCGGCGGTATGACTTATACCAGCTTTCTCAACGACGGACGGAACAACGCCGGGATGATGCAGATGAATGAAGAATGGGGCAATATGCCTTCCAGTTGGACGGTCTATTTTACAGTGAACAATTGTGACGAAAGCACCGAGCGGGTGCAATCGCTGGGGGGCAGCATGATGGTGCCGCCGACGGATATTCCTGACGTAGGACGCTTTAGCCTTCTCCAGGATCCGCAGGGCGCTGCATTTGGCATTCTCGCCTTTCCCACAACCGAGTAAAGTTTCGATAGTGAGATAATTGATGGAGGCAGACTAACGTCTGCCTCTTTTTGTTGCTCTTAGCTCAGCGGTACCGTACCGCCGATATTTTTTCTGTCCTAATTTTGACCGGAAAGTGATGGCTGAACTCACGAAATAGAGTGGTCTCCTTCAATAATATGCCTGCCAATGGTATACTTGAATCAACCGATTCTTATTTCGAACATCTACTCACGACGGATACCGACTATGATCCCGCTTGTCTCCCCCCCTTCTGCTACACCCTCACGCCCGCTGATCATCGGCGGTGGTATTGCCGGATTAATGGCGGCCCTTCACCTGGCCGAACGCGGTCTCAAACCGCTACTGCTGGAAGCAGACCCGCAGTGGATTGGCGGCCGACTCAAAGACGGCCCGGTTGTCGAATTCCAGCATGATGGTCAAACCTGGCGTTTTCCCGGCGAGCACGGCGTCCACGGTATTTGGTCGTCCTACGTCAACTTTAAAGCCACATTGAGCCGGCATCATATTTGTCCGGCATTCCTGCCGGCCCGGGAGGAAACATGGATTTTCGGGCGGGGCAGCCGGGTGCGCAAAGCCGCTATCGGCAGCGCCATGCGAAACAGCTTTATCCCCGCCCCATTTCACTATCTCAACTTGTTTCTGCGACCCCGTTTTCTCAACATCCTGACCGTACGCGATTTGGCCTCGATGTTCCGCGTATTTGGGGCGCTGATGTCGGCCATGTCGATCGACCCGCTGGCTGAACAGAAGGCGCTGCCCGGCATGTCGCTGGCCGACTTTACGGACGGCTGGTCGCCAACCCTGCAAAAACTATTTGCCGGCCTGGCCCGCAGCGCTCTGGCCGCCCATCCAAAGGAAGTACCGGCTTCCGGCTTTATCGCTTTTCTTAGATTTTATAGCCTGCTCCGTCGCGATGCCTGGGCCTTTGATTATCTGCCTGGCACCGGCGGCGACTGCATTGCCCAACCTTTGGCAGAAATTTTCCGTCGCTTAGGCGGAGAAATCCGGCAGGGGGCCAAGGTCGTGGCCCTCAAACAGGATCAAGAAGATGAACTCCAGCCGCCACAAGAGCGGCCCTGGTGGGTTGATTTCGAGCTGAATCACACCCATTATACGGTCAAGGCCAACCACATTATCCTGGCCCTGGATGCCCCAGCGGCTCAACGGTTACTCTGCACCAGCCCCGCGACAGCTGAGTTAGCAGCCAAGCTGCGTTTTCAAACGGGTGTTCCCACCGCCATTATTCGCCTCTGGTTCGATACCAAACCCAATTCGATTGCTGAGGGGGGAATCTATACGGGCGACTTTGTGATGGATAATTTCTTCTGGCTGGATCAACTTCAACCGGTTTATCAGGAATGGAGCCGCGCGACCGGCGGCAGCGCGGTCGAAATGCATGTGTACGGCCCGCCGGAATTATTGAAGCAACCGGATGCCGCCCTGCTGGCCCAAGTTATTATCGACACCTACCGCGCCTTTCCCGAACTCCACGGGCGCCTGCTGCACCGGGTCATGCTACGTAACCATGCCACTCACACCCTTTTCAGCGTAGGCCAACCGGGCGAGCATCTGGCTGTCAAAACGCCATGGGCCAACCTTTTTGCCTGCGGCGATTGGGTTTATCATCCCGCACCGTGTCTCTACTTGGAGCGGGCGACTACCACCGGCATCGCCGCAGCGAACGCGCTGTTAACCGCTGTGAATAGAGAGCCGTGGCCGTTGTTGACTCATCCGGAGCCGGAATGGCTGGCCGGTCAAATGAGCAAAAACTTGAGCCGGCTGCGACAGAGGATGGCCGGGAAAAGATAATCGCTTATTTATCAGGATAAATCGAACAGCCGGTGGAGAATACGCCCATAAAAAAGGCCGCGTTATGTAACGCGGCCTTCGTATTTAGCCAGAACGGCTTGTCAAGATCAAGCCATCGCCAATCTTCAGTATGGGCCGGTGCTGGCGCTGAGCCGCTTCCTCGCTGTCCCAGGCAGAGACGCGGCGGCCTTTTGTGGCCGCGCGATAGTTCAAGGCGGCCACAACGTGACTGCAAGCGGAACGGTGGTCCTCATCCGGGCGCTGCCGGCCCCATTCACACGTACACGTTCCGCCGTTAACCGCCAAAACCACGTCGTAGACGCGCTTTGTTTCTCCGCTCCTAACCTTATACCAGTTCGGTCCTATTTGCCTGACGGCGTGGCGACGACTCTTAGCTTGAATTTCTTTAGCGTTCGCGATAGAACGCGCCATGAGCCACCTCCGTCTGTTAATCTACTCATAATAATATTAAATAAGTTACCTATATTATACCCGCCGGGAGGGGGCAAATCAAGTCATTTTCAGATAAGGCATGTATTTCATTTTTGCTTATTGGTTTACTTTTACGAAAATGGTATAATCTGCTGGCAAAATCAATGAGTTTACAATGGAAAAGGGTACCATGAGTAATGCATCAAGAGAGATCAGACTAATTTTAGCCGATGATCACGCGGTGGTTCGGTCGGGGACGCGCGAGCTATTGGAACAGCAGCCGGACTTAAAGATTGTAGGCGAAGCCTCAGACGGAGAAGAGGCGGTGCAGCTGGCGGAAGAACTGCGGCCGGACGTACTGGTGATGGACGTGCGGATGCCCCGAGTCAACGGCATCGAGGCCACCCGCCGGATCAAGGCCAGCCACCCGGAGATTCGCATTTTAGTGTTGACCGCCCACGATGATGATGAATATGTCTTTGCTTTGCTACAAGCTGGAGCCAACGGTTATTTGCTCAAAACAGCCGAAATAGATGAGTTGGTCCGGGCTATTCGCACGGTAGCGTCTGGTCAGCCGGCGCTGGCTCCGGAGGTGACCGGTAAAGTGATGCAGCAGTTTACCAGCGGTAAAAGCCTGCCTGAAGTTGTCACCGAAAATACCGATAGTTACGACGGGTTAACCGACCGCGAACTGGGTATTTTGCAGTTGGTCGGTCAAGGCATGAGTAACAAGCAGATCGGCAAACAACTGTTTATCAGCGACCGAACGGTGCAAGCCCATTTATCCAACATCTTCTCAAAGCTAGGGGTCAATTCGCGGACAGAAGCCGTAATGCACGCGGTTCGCAAAGGTTGGATCACCACAGGATCAGAGTAATGCGTACGCTGAAAGCGCTGCTGCCGGTGCTCCTGGCTCTGGTGGTTTTGGCGGGCTGTGGCCAGACCGACAGCCCCAACGACGACCTGGATGAGCTGGCCGCCAGCAATCTACCCCCACGCAATCCTAATATTCTCCCCGAGCCGATCACCCTAGAAGTCTGGCTCGATCTCGACTTTACCCGAGATAATGATCTGTTTGAGGTGATGGCCCGTGATTTTGAACGGGTTTATCCTGAAGTTAAAGTCAAGATCTTCTCCTTTGTGCGTGAAAGCATTCCCCAAAAGGTGGAACTGGCCGTATTAAGTGGTATTCCGCCCGATGTGGTCCAGGGCCACGTTTACGCCATTGCCGGTCGCAATTTGGCCGAACCGCTCGATGACCGTTGGCGCGAATGGGAAGAGGCCGCGCCGGGGGTGGCCGACCAGTTTCTCGATTCAGCGCTGGCTGAAGTTACCTGGAAAGACAAACGGTACGGCGTGCCGCTGGATATTTATACCCTGGTTCTTATTTACAACCGCGAACATTTTGACGAGGCTCATCTGCCCTATCCGGAAGGGGATTATGATCTATTTTATCTAAGACGCGCCGCCGAAATTTTGACCCAGCCCGACCGGGGTCGCTATGGAATGGGCTTTACCACCGACCCCTGGTATGTCTATGCCTGGGTAACAGGCGCCGGCGGTGATGTTTTGAGCGTCAACCCGGATGGGTTTACATTGACGCTCAACCAACAAACTAATGCGGACGCATTGCGATTTCTTTCAAACATGGTCGAGGCCGGCTATGGACCACGCCCGACTACACGCCCGCGAGATTATGAAGACCTGCGGCAGCAGTTTCTCAACGGCGAAATATCGATGTACTTTGGGGAATCGCAGGATATTCACTTAATTCAATCCACTAACCCCAATTTTCCGTTGGGCGTGGCTCAACTGCCTAGAACCCCGGCCAGAGACAGCGCCGCTTCGGTTTTGGGCAGCAGCGGCTTTTTCATCCCGAAAGGTTCGCAGCATCAAGCGGTAGCGTTCGAGTTTATAAAGTGGGCTACCAGTGATCGCTACGCCGTGCCGATGGCGCGCCGATTGGGGCGCTATCCGGCCAAGACCTGGCTGCAAACCTCGCCTGAATTCACAGAAAATTTGTCGCTTATTCCCTTTTTCAACCAGCTCAACGCCGCCCGGCCGTATCGGCTCGATCTTTTTCCGCAGGCGGAAGAAGCTTTCGGTGATGCCATTAAAGCGGCTTTTTACGATATTGCCAGCCCAACCGACGCCCTGGAAGCCGCCCAATCTGTTGGGCAGGAGACCATGCAAGAAGTTAAGCCATGAAATCATTTCTGCAAGCCATCGGGCTTATACCTCTTTATTCAGGC
Organism: Anaerolineae bacterium; assembly: GCA_020433785.1. The sequence goes on along the minus strand of JAGRCC010000084.1, from coordinate 10,640 downwards.
GTCCAAAACTGGTTGTCTGAATTGCGCTCACAGGCCATTGCCTTGACCTTGGTGCTCATTACCGTCATGACGGTATTAGCGCTAAGCGTTGTCTTTTTCGCCTATCGTCAGGTGTCGCAAACACTAGCCGAAAGCCGCGATCAGGAATTGGCTAACGTTGGGGCAGAACGGGTATCGGAGCAGATGGAGAGTTTGCTGCGAGCGCTGCTGGTGCTGGTCGATCAGCCGGAAATGCAATCGGGCGACGCGGCCATTCAAGATGTGGTTATTCGTGAGCGCGGACGAGAACTGTTGATCGATTTCACCGATCGCGACGGCGGGATTCTGGTACTTGACAACCAAGGCATTGTCAAAGTGACCCGCCCCTTTCGGCCCGATTTAATTAACCAAGATTTTTCTCAAGAACCGTATTTTCAAGCCGTGGTCAAATCGGATAGTTTTACCTTTTCCGACATTATTACGGAACCCGGCACCGGACAGAATGTGGTGGTTATTGCCGTCCCCATTATTCGCTCATCTACTAACGAATTTGTGGGGGCGATTGCTGTCCGATTTTATATTAATTTTCAACGTTTGGGGCAAGAGGTTCAAAAATTGAAAGTGGGCGAGCAGGGGGTGGCCTACCTGGTTGATCGAAACGGCCGGCTGATCTATCATCCGGTCGATAGCCTGATTGGCCTGGATTTCAGCCAACGCGAAGCGGTTAAACAGCTCCAAGCCGGCAACAGAGAAGGCGCTATTACCAGCCAGGCTGAAAATGGAACCAGTATTGTGGAAGGTTACGCGGTGGTCCCCCTCACCGGGTGGGGGTTGGTCATCGGTGAACCGTGGAGCCAGGCCGTGTCACCGGCCCTAACGTCGCTAACGCCGGTGGCCATCATCCTGATCATCGGCCTGATCGTCGTTGCCAGTATGGTTTCGTTGGGTGTGCAGCGGGTAACGGACCCTATCCAAAATCTAGTCACCCAGACCCGCCAGGTAGCCGCCGGGGATTATGACGCTCAGGTATCACTGAGTCGCATCAAGGAAATCAAGGAGCTAGGCACCGCCTTTAACGAAATGGTCCAGCAGATTGGTAAGTATCGGGCCGGGATACGGCAGTATGTGGCCGATATTACCAACTCACAGGAGGAGGAGCGAAAACGGATCGCCCGAGACCTGCATGATGACACGGTGCAAACGCTGATTGCCATCGGTCAGCGTATTGAGCTAATTAAAGGGTTCGCCGATAACCCGACCGAGGTTCGATCGCGATTAAGTGATCTGCGGACCATGGTCACCACGGCCATTGCCAGTGTCCGGCAATTTAGCCGGGATTTGCGACCGTTGACGCTGGAAGATTTAGGGCTGGCGGCCGCGATGCAATATTTAGTCAATCAGCTTGAGCAGAATGACGGAATAGAGGTGGCGCTTGAGATTCAGGGCGAAGTCGCTGATATTCCTAGTGATATGGAAATCGCCATCTATCGTATTCTGCAAGAGGCTCTCAACAATGTGCGAAAACACGCTCATGCCACCAGAGTGAGCGTGTTGGCGCGTTTTACCCCCCGGCAGATTCGACTCTCGGTTAGAGATAACGGGCGCGGCTTTGATGTGCCTGATGATATTACGGATTTTACCAGTAGTGGTAATTTTGGCTTGATGGGTCTACAAGAGCGGGCCCAACTCTTTGGCGGCTCAATCAAAATAAAATCCTATCCCAATCAGGGGACAATTATGGAAATGACCATCCCCCGCCAACCTCTGCCGCTGCAAATAACTCTGCCTGACGCCCCTGCTAATAACAATGCCACAGAGCCAACTGAATCGGTGATGATCGATACAATGCCAAAGATCTAAGCCAAATTGCTTAGTGAATAAATACACAACTAGGCATCATCGACAATGTTTTATCAGACCGTCAGCAGTATAATAAACGGTACGACCTAATGGATCATGAGAAGGAAGGGGGACATAGGGTTGATGGAACTTTTAGGATTAGTTCTAGCACTCGTCATGTTAATCATTTTTGGCTATGCGCATTTTAAGAAAGATACCATCAAAATTCCAGGGAACTTAACCTCTAATCAAGATGATGAGTGGCACAGGCAGTAACCCAATTTTGGGGATACATAAGACGGCTGTTGAATCGACAGCCGTCTTTTTTATTTGCATACAAAATGGTAAAATAAATACCACCGACTGAAAAGGCAACCGGCCTGGGTGCTCACCCAATTAAGGGTCAGTCACCGCGACTGTAAACACAAATGACAAATTGTTCATAGAGACCATTATGCAAAACTACTTCCAAAGTACAGAACCCCCTTATTTGACCGCCGAATTTGAATATTTTCGGATTCCTTACGAAAAATGGGAATTGATGCTCACCCGGCTCAGGCAAATGGGTCTGTCTACCATAGTTTTGGTTGTGCCTTGGGTTTTTCACGAAAATGAGGGGGGAACAATTGATGTACAAGGAGTCACCAACAATCGCCGCAATTTAGTCGGCCTGGTTAAACTATGCCACCAGCTTGACTTCTATTGTATTCTCAAAGTTGGTCCTTACCATCAAAACCATGGGCTGATCAATCAAGGATTGCCCACCTGGCTATCCGAAGACTCGCTGCCGGAAGCGATCAAGGGGTGGTACACGGCCATTAGCCAACCATTAGTGGCCCTGCAATGGCCGGATGGCCCCATCCTCGCGCTTCACTTCAACAGCGCCGCCACTGACAATGAAACCGCGCTGCTGGTCAGTGAGCATTTAGCTCAAGTCAGATGGCCAATTTGGCTGCGAAAACGCTATGGCGGCGTCAATAGCATGAATAGTGTATTAGGGACTAACTATGGCACGGTCAGTCAAGCGCCCTTCCCTACTACCTGGAGCGAGGAACCAACCCCACTTGAGCAGGAGGCCAAGCTATTTCTGGCCGAACAGTTGAAGGACAAGCAAGCTACCGATTTTCGAATATTGACCGAAGCCGGCTGGCAAGTGCCGATATGGGGGCGAACCAAGGCCGAGGTCGAGACGCTTCGTCTACAAAATTACACCGAGCCGGCCGACCTCGATGATTTTGACCAGAACTCGATCATTTTAAATTTACAACAACCCATCCAGGTTGATCCCGATCCGGTTGAAGTTAGCCGCTACCCTGTATGGGCCACCACCGCTCCGATCCGGGCTGACGGCTCGCTGCGCCGAAACTTTTGGGCCTTCAAACACAAATTGTGGCCGTATCAATTACCCGGTACTGAAATTGATAACTCCATTTTAAGAGTACCCTTCGACCAGGGAGAAGCGCTTAGTTCCAGCCAGGATACGCCCCTTAAACTAAATTTGCCTAAAGGGGCCAAGCCCACCATTTATCGGCTGAGATCAAGTGGGGAGCTGGTCATCGATGAGGGCTTAAAAGCGCAGCGGGGAAAAATTACCGGACAGTATGTCGTCGAAGACGAAATAGCTCAAACTGATTGGGTTTTTTGGATCGACCATCCGCACGAACCCTTGACTGGGTTTCCCCATACTTATCTGAGCCGGCTGCTTAAGGCTCAGCTTCAGACCCTGCTCAAATGCGGCGGATTAGTTGAGTCTTTGAGTGAAATATTATCGCCCAAATCCGTCTTAAGCCCGCCCGAGGCTCGCCCCCCGGCTGACGCCTCGCACACCTACACCTTAAACGAAGCCCGTCGTGGGCTTAGAGAGGCGGATGTAGCCCTAAGAAAAGCCATCCGCTCAATTGGGGGGCTAGAGGCCGGCTTCGACATTATCCTGGGGCGGCCCACGCCGGAGATTCCCCAACCGGCGAAGGGAACCATCGTCATCAATCCTGAAGTGTTCGACGCCAGTATCAAAGATATTTTGTATAACATCGGGAAAGTGTGCGCCGAAAACGCTGTCGAACTGAAGACGGCCAGCGACATGCTCCAGCAAACTCTGAATGAGGATCAGGACTTAACCATTGAACGCTATCAAGAAAATTACACTACCGCGGTCATGGCAGCCATTCGCTGCCGGCAGAACCTACACCAGATTATTGGGCAACTACGCACCGAAATAGCCACTGAAAAACTGCCACTGGTCATCTGGCGAGTTCACGATCAAGTTCAGAGCATTAGCAAGCGATTACGCTGGGGCGTTTTAAGAAGCTGAATGATCCGGTTGACACGAACAATCAAGCTCTAACCTTAACGGTAGCTTTGCCCTAAACCGTGGCAAAAAATTCAGACAGGATTTACAAGATTTACC
>JAGRCC010000084.1:0-6376 GCA_020433785.1 Anaerolineae bacterium | reverse complement strand
TGTCAATTCTGTCGATTATTTGGTCCATCTTCCGTCGTTCTCACGTCTCCACGGGTTAATGTTGTGCTGCTACTTACTGCCTGAACGCCGTATCGAGGCTATTGAATATGGCTCATAAGGTCAGTGCTTTGGCCAAGCGCGCCACCCCTTCCTCTAAATCCTCGACGTCATAGTAGGCGAAACAGAGCCGGGCATAATTACGCAGTTCACTCCGGCTAGAGAACTTTACCCCAGGCTGCACGTTAAGGTTGTGCTGATGCAAATCCGGCAGTAACGTCTCGACGTCTATCGTTTCCGGGAACTGCAGCCACATAAAAAAACCGCCGTGCGGTTCTACAACCGTCACGTCTGCCGGCAGCAGGCGGCGCACGGCTGAACTCAAGGCAGCGGCTCGCTGATGGTAAACTTGGTTGAGTCGGTCCAAATGTTTTTCTTGCTGGCCTGTCTCGATTACGCTGCGAACAATAGCAGACGTAAAAGGATTTAAGCCGCCGCCGCTGTCCAACAATCCGCTATTTATAAATCGGTCCAGTAAAGCCGGCCGGCCTTGCAGCCAGCCCAATCGCAGCCCAGGGGCCAGAATTTTAGAAAACGAGCCCAAAGATAAGACCGTACCCAACCGATCGAAGCTCATCAACGGCGGCGGCGGCGCAGAATTAAAGGCCAGAAGCTGATAGACCTCATCGGCGACAATGAGAAAATCGTGCTGCTCACTCAGTTCAATCAATCGGCTCCGACGGGCGGCGGACAGCGTGACCCCGGCCGGATTATGAAAAACAGGCACTGTGTACAAAAACGCGGGTCGATGTTCGGCCAACTTTTCCTCAAGCGCCTCAAGGCTCAGGCCGTCGCCATCCATTGGAAGGCCAACCACCTTTAAGCGGTGGTCAGCAAAAATGCGCAAGGCCAGAAAATAGGACGGTTCTTCGACAAAAACCGTATCGCCCGGTTGAGTGTAGAGGGTGCAAATCAAATCCAGTCCCTGCGAAGCTCCGGCGGTGATAAACAACTGATCAGCGCTGACGCTAACGCCATAATGTCTCGTGAGAAATTCGGCCAGCGCCAACCGGAAAAAGCCATCGCCCGGTTCGGCGCCATAGGCTAACAGGGACGGGTCCGGCTGAGATAACCGGTGGCTCGCGGCTTGGCGGAGAATATCCAGCGGTAATAATGAGGGGGAAGGCTGCCCAATGCCCAAATCGATCATTCCGGTTGGGATATTGAGTTGTGTAGTTTGGATAGAAAGCATAAGTTTATTTTTTCTAACCGAAGTTAGGGGGTCTAATGATGAAGGTTTTTGACCCAAATACGTATAAGTAAACAGTTTCAACCAATCATCGTCAACTAAGTATCGACATTTCCGCCCAAGAAAGCCCGGCTTCAACCCTCTCGGACTTTTACAGGAAAATTATATAGCCTTTTCAAAGAGCTATAAAATTTGGGGATTTACTATGGCTTTACATCAAACCGGCCCGCTGAAACCTTGTCAACCCAATTTATCCACCCCAGACATCATACCTGAACATACACCGGCCTTGCCTTTAGGCTTAATTGTGCTGCGTTTTGTCAAAGATGTGGTCAGTATTGTGCTCTTTGCCACCCTGATTGCCTTGGCCCTTAACTTTTTTATTATGCAAGTGACCTATGTTCACGGTAAGAGTATGGAACCAACCTTGCATTCTGATCAGCGATTAATGATCGAGAAGGTGTCGTATCAGTTTTCGGCGCCCCAACGGGGGGATGTGGTGGTCATCCGCGTCGATAGTTCGCCCTTACCATTGATCAAACGCGTGGTGGGGTTGCCCGGCGAAGAAATCAAGATTAACAACAATCACGTTTTTATTGACGGCCAGGTGCTGGACGAACCTTATTTGGATGACATTGTTCAGAATAATTACGGCCCGATCAAAATCACCCCAAATCACATCTTTGTTTTGGGTGACAATCGCGGCGTTTCGCATGACTCCCGTTTTTTTGGCCCGGTTGAGATCGACCATATTTTGGGGCGAGCCTGGCTGTCCTACTGGCCGTTAGAGGATCTGGGGCCGGTTGAGTAGTCCTTAACTCGGCGCTCGCCTCACCAAAAATCGAGCGATATTTTGGGCGGTCAGTTTTGACACGATCGTTTCGCTCAAACCCTCCCCATGCAGTTTTGATAAAATCTTATCGGGCAGGTAAACCAAGCCCGGTTGGCCGCCGTAGTGCTGCCACAAGCTGCTGCGGGCTAAATCTAGGCCCACGGCAATCTGATCTTCAAATCCGCGCTGCATCATTTGCAGCAGCAGCGGCCATACATTTTGGCGGGGTTTATAAGTGGAGCGGGCAAACGTATCATAGCCTAATAAAACGCCGGCCTGGGCCAGTTCGCGGTGGAGGCCAAAATCAGGGCGTTTGTCTAAATGGCAAAGATACAGGCGGTCGGCCGGCACCCCCCGATCTTCAAAAAACAGCGGTAGTTCCTCGGCATTAAGTCCCTGTTCAGTATGAAACAGCAAGGCTGCGCCCGTCCGTCGAGCTGCTTCGGCGGCGGCTTCCATTAGAACCCGGGTTTGACCTTCTATTTTTTCCTCAAAGCCAATTTTGATAGTCGTGGCCAGAACATCGCCGTTTTCGCGCAGTCCGGAGGTCAACTCCCCCACAAAATAGTCCAGCGCCATTGCTTCGGACGCGGACCACAGCCAACTGCCGGACGGGTAATATCGCTCCAGATGGAAGCCGGTGGTGGCGGTAATATGTAAACCGTGCGCTTCTGAGAATTTGACCAGCATCCGGGCGTCGCGCCCGCAGCCGCCCGGCTGGCAGTCGATGAGACTGGTTCCGCCGGCCGAGCGAAAATCTTTCAACTCCGCATCGATGCGTTGGGCGTGGTTCAATTCCAGCAGATATTTGGGCGAAACGCCTTTGGGGGGATTGATCCAGACGTGGGCATGAGCATCGGCCAATTTAACATCTTCAATGGGGATTAACCCGGTGACGGTTTGCAGTTCCATTGTTACCTTGTTACCTTGCCGTTAGGTCAAATTTAGGCTCATTATAACATGGAAGCGGGCGAGTCGTCACAAACGGGTAACGGCCGAAAAAATGAAAGTTTCGAACAAATTATAGTTTGGGCCGGTCGGCCAGTATCGTTTCGTCGATGCCTACGCTAACCCGAAGTTTGCCTAGCTGGAGCTCATCGCCGTCATCTAAAATTTCCGGAAGGAACGGGGCCAGACGCTCACTGTTGACAAAGGTGCCGGTGACGCTGCCCAGATCTTCAACCAAAATCCCTTTATCGGTTCTTGAAATGGAGGCATGGCGGCGCGACACACTTTTGGCTTCGGGGCCGTCGGATGTAAAATCAATCTCCGGGTATACGCCCAGAGCGGGATCGATGCGGCCCAGGTGAATGGTTTTATCCACAGGCAGGACAATTCTTCGCTCGTGCAGGCCAACACTAAGCCGAATAATTAACGGGACTACGATAGGGGCTGTACACATAGTTTACCTCACAAATCTCCTTTTCCAGTCTTTAAATGGATGCACCCAAATCGGCTTGACCGATAACGGTTGGCGTCTACCGGCAATAATTTTTATTCGTTCCGACTTATCATAACCGATTAAAATGTTATTGAGAATATAGACCGGCGGCGAGGTTTGCGGGATCAACTCCAGTCCCTGCAAAAGTTCTGTTAACCCCAATTCATTATCTTTGTAGTTCATTATTACCCTCCCAGGTATCCTCCCACAAAAGTACTATCATTATCCGGTAATCAAATATGAGGGCTATGAGAGCGGTGTATGAAAATGGTTAGAGATGAGGGGTTAACGCTTGCGAATTTTAACTTCGATGCGGAGTTTGCCCAGTTGCAACGTGTCGCCGTCGCTGAGGGTGTTAGGCACGTAGGGGTCCAGCCGGTGGCTGTTGAGGTAAGTTCCGTTGACGCTGCCCAAATCTTCCACTACGACTTTTTCACTTTGTCTTGAAATGGTCGCGTGTCGTCGGGAAACGCTTTTGGCCGGAGGGCCGTCGTGGGTGAGATCAACATCCGGGAAAACGTTGAGGGCGGGATCGATGCGGCCAAGCAGCAGCCGTTTATCAAGGGGCAACTCTATTTCCCGTTGGTTGGTAACCACGGTTAAATGAATGACAATTGGCCCGACTAAGTCAAGGGGAAGCACAATTCTGGGCTGGGTGGGTGGGTCGAGGTTCGAGTGTATTTCGTCCCGATCATAATGCTCGGTTCTTCTTTTATCGTCTTCACCCAGCAGATAGTGGCCGCATTCGCCGCAGTATATCGTATTGTCTACTTGCTCGGCCTGACAGAAAGGACAGATTATCATTATTTTATCTTAGTTGAGCCATGATAATGTTACATAAGCCTGACGGCGCTAGGTATTATACAACATAACGGTTCCAAGAGGAAAATTAGGGTGAGAACGGTTAACTTAAGCTTACCGGCTGCCCGTTTCAGGTAACAACGAAGGCCGCTTATCCGACGTGCGCTCCGTGGCCGGTTCTGCCGGTTCTATTGGCGACGGGAAGCCCAAATCCGCTTGAAAGCGGGGTAATAAGCGGTAATCGTAGCGAGTAGGGTTGTCGGGATCGGAATATTGGCTGACAATGCCGACGATCGTGACCATTGTTCCGGGTTCGATAAACGGTTTTTTGATGCCGGTGGTGCTCCGGATATAAACTTTGGCCGGGTCTGTGCCGTCATCGACCCAAAAGGTGGTCACCCCTTTAAAGCGAACGGCCTGTCCGCGCAGCATCACCAACCGGCCTTCAAACGGCTCCAGCATCATGGTCGTGGCCACCGGCAGGGGCGGTGGGGGGCTGCCCGCTTCAATGAATTTCACCTTGCTGCGGTGGCGCACCACAATTTCGAACTCGCTGCCAAACTGCCTGAGGTTGCCTTCGACCGTGACTTTGTCGCCCAAATTGAGCTGGAGGGCATGACTCTTGGGCAAATATACCAGTATCCCGGCGGAGTCATCTTGAATATACATCGACCGCGGCCCCAAAATACCGGGCGGCGCCGTTACCCGGCCCGTTACCCGTACCCAGGCATCATAGGCCAGTTTTTTAGCCTCGTAAACGTGCACCTTTAACGGTTGAGCCGGCCCCTGCTGCCAATTCGCGCCATCGGGTGAAGCAATGCAATCATCACTCCATTCATCGCTGCCATCCTCCACCCGGCACCAACTCCCGTCATAACCGGGCGAACTGGTGTAGCTAAACGTATCGGCTATTGAACCGTCAAGTCGGGTCAAAGTAACAGTATCGGCGCTGTTGTTGAGTGCAAAGCCCATTTGACTGTTATAAATGGTTAAATAGCCCCGCGGCGGAATGCGAAAAGATAGCGGCATATTGAAAGTAGCCTTGGATGAGTCGCTCAGCCGCCAGCCGCCCAAACCAATAGCTCGATTTGTCGGATTGTATAGCTCGACCCATTCATCTTGGTAGTCGCCGCTCCCATCGCCATCCCAATCGACATCGCCCGGCGAAGGCAGGACTTCGTTGATGTAGACTGTCTCCGGCGCGGCCTGTCCGGCGATCCAGATCGGCGCGCTGTAGGCCGTATCCCCATCGGCCTGGATAACTTTGACCCAAAAGTAGTGACCCGGCCGCGCTTCGATGGAAATCTGCCATTGCCCATTGGACGAGAGGTGATGGGTCGCTACCAGCAAATTTCGATCATACAGAAACAGCGTCGCGGCCTCGGCGTCCTGATCAACGGCCTCGATGGTTAGCGGAATAATTCCGACGCGGTTTAGGGTACTGCCCATCCAGTCAGCGCCAACCCGTAGCGCGACCGCCAGGTTGCTATCTTCCGTGGCGAAAACCCGCCGCCGCCGCAGGGCATCGAGCACACTTTCGGTCGTCAGATCAGGCGCGATGATGCCCGTTCGCGCCGGGTTATCGCTGCCCCAGGCAGAAGCGTGGTGATCGCTGTTATTGGCTGGCGCGGTTCTCCAACCGACCGCGTTGCTCTGCACAAAGGACGCTTCGTAGGTCGTGTACCGCTGGGCGTTGTTGCCAATTTCTTGTAAACTCACGATCTGAGCCGCGGCCGGGTGATAGGCGAAATCGGCAAAAGTGCCGCCATAGCTGGGGTCGGGGTGGTTGAACTGGGCGATGACGTGGGGGTTGGCGGCCAGCCAGGTGTAAAGACCGGACAGATCAGCAAATAATGGGTTGGTGTGGCTGACTAAAGTCTCGGTATTGAAGAGATTAATGTGGCCGACAGTGTCATGAGTCCATTCCAACCCGTGTAGGGCGATGAACTCGTCGGGTACGGTGGCTGCCTTGGTTTGAGTCAATGTTTTGGTCCACTCACTTTGACTCATCCACCACGCATGATCGGTCAGAGCGAAGAAGTGCAACCCCGCCGCC
>JAGRCC010000917.1 GCA_020433785.1 Anaerolineae bacterium | reverse complement strand
AACTTCCAACCAAAGTCAGCCCCGTCGAATGGATTGGCCCCGATCATCCGGGTTTTGACGAAACCGGTCTCATTCACTTCGCTCACATTCCCAGAGAAGCCACTTTAGATGATCCCGCGCCGGTGGTGGTGATGGTTCACGGTAAGTACGGCAACGAAAGCGATATGTGGATTTTCAAACAAACCATCCCCGCCGGGGTAGCGATTGTCTCGCCGCGAGCGCCGCTGCCCAGTCACAGTGGCGGGTTTGTGTGGTTCAACAGCGAAAACGGTACGCTGCAACCCACGGCCGAGGGGTTACAGACCGGCTTATCAAAACTGACCCATTTTATTGACGGGTTGCAATACCTTTACCCGATCAACCCCGACCGCCTGCTGCTCATGGGCTTTAGCCAGGGAGCGGCTATCAGTAACGCCTTTGCCCTCAACCATCCCGACCGAGTGCTTGGCGTCGCTTCGCTGGCCGGGGCAATGGTTCAACCCTTTGACCTTATGCCGGCGCCGGATCTAGACGGCATGCCGGTTTATATGGCGCACGGCCTGGAGGATGACACCATTCCAATTAGTCTAGCTCAACAAACCCGGGACCACTACCAGGCGTTGGGCGCGGAAGTTACCTATGGCGAATATCGCACCGGCCATAAAATGACCCTACAAGCCATTAACGCTTTAAAAAATTGGGTTGGAGAGCGATTAAAGTAGAGTATCCCTTATGTTAGATGGCCTAGATCAATCTGTCACCACTATCCTGGCCAAAGATGAAGGCTTGATCGATTTGGCCGGTACAGCCCTGCTCATTGCTGAATATCTAACCCACCCCTTCGACAAACAACTCTATCTAAACCGGCTGGACAAAATGGCCGCGGCGATCCGGCCGCAGATTACGCCCGATCAGTCAGCCGCTGACATCATCGATGCCTTGAATTTTTACCTGTTCGGGCAAGTTAACTACGCCGGCAACGCCGATGATTATTACAATCCCGACAACTCCTTCCTCAATCGCGTTATGGACGGACGGAAAGGTATCCCTTTGTCCTTAAGTATCATTTATTTAGAAATAGGCTGGCGCCTGCGGCTGCCGCTGTGGGGTATCGGGCTACCCGGTCATTTCATTGTCGGCTACGGGGCTGAGTCCGACCCGATTTACATCGATGTCTTTCATCGAGGCCAACGCTTAACTGAAGAAGAGTGTCTCGCCGTGAGCAGTACTCCCACCCAAAATCGCGATACGTTCAAACGCCAATTTTTACGACCGGTTTCTAAAAAAGCGATGCTCTACCGCCTGCTGCTCAACCTGAAACATATTTATCTCGATCAGCAAAACTGGCCCGATGCGCTTAAAACCGTCAACTTAATGATGATCCTACGCCCCCAAGAAACCGGCAACTTAAGAGACAGAGGGTTGATCCACCATCGGTTGGATCGTCTCAATGACGCCATTACTGACTTGCAGCGATATATCTTTCTAGCCCCCAAAAACCCCGACATCGATACGATCAAAGACCATTTGGAAAAGATAGAAACGGTGCTGCTGCGGCTCAACTAAAGCGGTATGGTTCGCCAGTAAAAAACCTCGCCTGCCATCCTACATAAACATGTGGGGCATCTCTTAACCAACAATCCACTAACCACCCAACTAACGACCCTCCAATTTGTCAACCGTTCGGTCTCCATTTAAAATGCTGACCTGAAGGACTTAAGGAAAATTGCGTATAATAACTGAGGCGTAAAAGGGAGGACTCTATGCCGCAAAAGTTATGGATCGCCATACCGGTTGGTTTGCTATTGATTTTATTATTTTCCCCCGCTTCTGCCGGGCTGGCAGCCCCACCTTTTCAAACGATTTCCTGCGCAGAAGATTACACCGTGCAAGCCGGCGACTGGCTGAGTACCATCGCCGAGAAATATTACGGCGATGTTTTGGCTTATACCGTTATCGTCAATGCGACCAACGCCGCCGCTCAGGAAAGCGACACCTATACGGCGATTACCGATCCCAGCCGTATCGAAGTCTCACAGACACTGTGCATTCCGGCGGGCGACACGGCCCAAGCCATGCTCAACGGCGAAATTTCCGGACCGCCGCCGGCCCCGGTTAATCCGGAAGATAAGCTGCTGGCCATCATTGGCAACCGCAGCTTTGCCAACATTCCGACGACCCTAAAATTAACCGGCGGCCAGTTCGGCCAGGGGCAGGAGTTCACCCTCGAGGCCGGGCAAGAGGTTCGGCTGGAAATTGAGCCGGGTGAATACCAAGCCTATTGGAGTTCACCCGAAGGCGTCACCTTTAGCCGGGACTTCATGGCGCAACCGGGCGTCGTCGCTATCAACTGGTTTGTACCGGAAGAAAGTTACATTATGACCGAAATCCAGCGCACCGGCCTTTTGGAAGATGAGGGCCAAGCCGAGGCGTTGGGTCAATTTACGCCCCCTTCAGTGACTCGTAAAGACACGCCTTACTATGCCCCGGAAGGTAAAGAACTATTAGTCGCGGGTAACCGCAGCTTTGCTAAACTACCTACCACACTAACGCTAACCGGCGGGCAATTTGGCGGGGGCGAGGAGTTTACCATCAATCCGGGTCAGGAACTGATTGTGGCGCTCGATCCGGTAGAGTACACCGTTACCTGGAGTTCACCGCCGGCTGAGGACGGCACGGTCTTGGCTCGGGGGGGAACTATTAACCCTACCCCCGGCACCGTGACGGTGGTCTGGGTTGTTCCTGAAGAAAACCGCGCTTTCCTACAAAGACCCGGCGAACCCGGCCAGGCCTTTAAGTAACCCAAAAGGTAACCAATTATGAGTCGAAACAGAACCAAAAGCAGACTAACCCATTTGATTGTGGTAGCGGCGGCTGTCATTATTAGCGCGCTGCCGTTTTTAACCGTAACGCCGTCTCCAAGTTTGGCCGTGCAATCGACTCAGAGCCTGGGCGATGATATCCGGCGACAAAACCAAACCCCCACGGTTACAACGCTGCTAACCCAAACGCCTGTGGCCCAAACAACCCCTTCCACCGGAGCGCTGATTCTCCTCAATCCCTTTTCCGGGCCATCGGCCAGCCCGATTACTATTACCGGCCAGCGTTGGACGCCGGACAGCCGCGTGATCATCTATTTGCCGTTCCAGGGCCAGGAGTATGCGGTCGCCAGCACGCTAGTGACCGAAGACGGGACGTTTACCGTCAGTATCTTCCTGCCGATCTTTCTGACCGATCAACCGCTGGTGCCGATCATTGCCCGAACCCTCACCGATGACGAGACCGCCCGCGCCTTCTACACCGTCAGCGATGCCGTGCCGGAGCCGGCGGCCACCCCTGTGTCCACCTCGCCGCAAGGTATCATTACCACCGACGCTCTGAATGTACGCAGCGGGCCGGGCACAGAATATGGGGCCATAGGGCTGTTGCAGCGGGATCAGGAGGTTTCCATTAACGGCCAGGCCGGCGGCTGGTGGC
>JAGRCC010000083.1 GCA_020433785.1 Anaerolineae bacterium | reverse complement strand
CGGCGGCGTGGGCCAGCTCAGCCACCTGCCGGGTGGCCTCGATATTGCCGGCCAGGTCCAGCCGCGAGCCGTCAATCATCACCGAATGGTAGCCCAGGGCAATGGCTTCTTTGATGATAGGCCGATAATCCACGCTTAATTCATCCTCATCGATGACCGGTACGTGGTCCAAATGAAGCCGCACGTAATCGGGCTGCTCCCATTTTTTATACTCGGCCATCACCGCCGCCAGGCTGCCGCTTTGAAATTTGATCCACTCTAATCGAGCCACCTCAATAAACGCGAAGCAGTCTTGATCGACCACGGCCTTGATAATCGGCTCGACCATCGGCAAATAAGGCACGTTGAAGGCCGGAATAACGATATTGGCGGCGTGAGCGTTTTTGACAATATCTTTAGAGGTTAACATTTTATTTCATCTACACTTTCAGCCCGGTTGGGCGCGTTTTAGCCTTTGACCGCGCCAAAGGTGAGACCCCGGACAATGTATCGCTGCACCATTAGGGCCAGCAGAGCCGGGGGCAAAATGGCTAACAGGAGTCGCGTCGCCACAAACCAGAATTGGATACCCTGGGTATGCTCCACCCCGGCGATGATGACGGTAATCGGTTGGGCATCCTTCAAGGTCAAGATGAGGGCGAACAAGAACTCGTTCCAGGAAAAGGCGAAGCAAATGACGGCTGTGGCCGCTATGGCCGGAGCCGCCAGGGGCAGCGAAATATGCCGGAAACTCTGCCAGCGCGAGGCGCCATCGACCCAGGCCGATTCTTCCAACTCCGGTGGCAACTCCTTGAACGCGTCTCGCATCAACAGGACCGCGAACGGCATCGTAAAGGTCGCATTGGCCAGGATCAACGCCAGATGGGTGTCTAACAGGTTCATGGCCTGGATCATCAAGAAAAAGGGAATAACCGTGACCATAGGCGGCAGAAAGCGCTGCGACAGAAACCACATGGTGATGTCCTTGTTCTTCCACCCGTAGAATCGAAACCGAGCCAGGCCATAGCCGGCCAACGTGCCCAGGGTGGTCGCTAAGACGGTGGCCCCCACACTGATGATGACGCTGTTGCCCAAGGCTCGACCAATTTCCCGGCCACGGGTGGTCAACTCAAGCTGCCAGTTATACAAGGTGGGGTTGAACTGCCAGAATGGAACCAGTGACGGTTTCGTCAGGAGGACGCTTGGCTCTTTGAGTGAGGTAATGATGGCCCAGTAGAAGGGGAAGAAAGCCCAGGCTGTCGCAAAGATAATGAGCACCCACAGCAGGATACGCTTACCGAGATTATGATAAGATTTTGTCATAACAATACCCTTTTAGTCATAGATTTCACGTAGTCGATTAAAGAAGAAGAAGGCGATAATCACCATCAAGATGAGTAAGAGATAGGCCAGGGCTGAGGCGTAGCCCTGGTTGAAATTGCGCAAGCCCACCAGATAGATATAAAAAGAGTAGGTTTGGGTGGCCGCGCCCGGTCCACCGCTGGTCATACTAAAGGGGATATCGAGCACTTTAAAAGCCTCGACCAACCGCAAGATGGTCACGGTGAACAAAATCGGCAAGAGGAGGGGAAAGGTGATAAAGCGGAACGTATCCCAACCCGAATCCGTATCCAGGGCCGCCGCTTCATAGATCTCGCCCGGCAGAGCCTGCAACCCCGCCAGCAGAACCAGAAAACAGAAGGGCGTCCACTGCCACACATCCACCAAAACGATGGCCAGCCGCGCCAGCCAGACATCAGAAAACCAGGCCGGCAAGTTGACCATCCCCATGGCTCTGAGGACGGTATTAACCGCACCCACCTCTTCGTGAAAGATGGTTAACCCCAGGTAGCCCAAGGCAATCGGGGCAACAAACAGGGGCAAGAGAAATACCGATCGGAAAAAGCGCTGGCCCCGCATCGGCCGGTGGAACAGGAGGGCCAGGCCGAGTCCCAACAGGACCGTCAGGGTAACGCTGGCGACCACAAATATCAGGGTCACCTCCAGAGAATCCCAAAACCGGTAATCGCTAAAGGCGCGCCGGTAGTTGTCCAGGCCGGCAAAGGTTTCCGGTCGCCCCAAACGCGCTTTGAAGAAACTCAAGCGCAATGAATAAAGTAGGGGAAAGATTGTAAACGCCAGCACCCAGAGTATACCCGGACCCACGAACAGCCATTTTAAACGGCTTCGTTCTTGCATAGTCTCTCCTTATCTAAACTGTAACACGGGGGAGGGATTCGTGACGACTGAATCCCTCCCCTGGTTAAATCATAGAAACTAGGTAACTGTCCAAGAATAAGTTAGGGATTTCGGTGGGAGATTGGAGATAAGGAGACTGGAGATTTCGCCTTAAATCTCCTAATCTCCAATCTCTTAATCTCCCCGAAACTCACTAGTTAATTACGAATAGCTACGATAGACCTGTTTATTGGGGCTGGTAGCCGATGGAATCCTGGTATAGCTGCAATAAATCTTCGCGGCCATAGTCATCGATGATGAACTGCCAGTCATCATAGGTGCGATCCAGAGCTTCCTGCGGGGAAATCTGGCCGGTAACGGCCTCGGACAGGTGAATGTCCCAAGCGGTCATCATTTCGGTGGTGCCGGGAATGCGGATGTAGGTTTGGAAGATCGGATAGTTGTAGAAGTTGTCCTGATAAGAGCCGATGAATTGTTCGGCGTCGCTGGGGTCATAACCACCGGCTACATACTCCTCAATGGTAGCTGTGCCGTAAGGCTCAAACCAGTCATAGGTGGTTCCCGGATCGACGCCGGTCCAGCCGTACGCCACGTTCCAGTGGTTGATCTCGGGCGTCGCTTGCCAGGCCATCCAGTAGTAAGCCAGGTCCGGGTTTTCGGCGTACTTGGACAGCACCGGGTGCCAGGAGCAGCCGACCTGATTGCCGACCATGTTCGGTTCATCAAGATCCATGAACTCACCCGTTTCCAAATTGTAGGGGCTCTTGGTGCCGGGGATGCCGCGTGCGCCCAGCTTGCCCTGAATGACCGACTGGGTGGGGTCCTGCGCCAGAGAGCCGACGTCACCCCAGGAGAAGGTCATCACGGCGTTGCCGGACAGGAAGTCGGCCCAGGCTTCGCCCAAGGCCCAGCCCCACATCGCCGAAGGAC
>JAGRCC010000916.1 GCA_020433785.1 Anaerolineae bacterium | reverse complement strand
TGGGACTCGGCCCACGTGATGGGCCATTCGCTGGGCGGGTTGGTGGCGCTGCATCTGGCCTTGACGGCCCGAGAGCGGGTACGCAGCCTATCGCTGCTCTGCACGTTTGCCCGGGGCAGCGTGGCCACCAGCCTCTCGCCACGGATGTTCTGGATTGGCCTCCGCACCCGCGTGGGTACGCGACGCAGCCGCCGGCGGGCCTTTCTGGAGATGATCATGCCGCCGAGCGCCTTGGCGGAGATTGATCGAGACGCCGTAGCCGAAAGCCTGACGCCCATCTTCGGGCACGATCTGGCCGACCAGCCGCCCATCGTCATGAAGCAGTTAGCGGCCATGCGAGTTTACGATGCCACTGCCCGGCTGGGGGAAGTGACCGACTTGCCCACACTGGTGGTCAGCGCTAGCTATGATCCCATCGCGCCGCCAACAGCGGGGCGAGTCTTGGCCGCCGGCATACCAGCAGCACGCTATATCGAAATCGCCGATGCGTCACATGGGGTGCCGATTCAACAGGCTGATCGGATCAATAACCTGCTGAGAGAACATCTGGCTCAGGCTGAGGCTCACTGTTCGTAGTCATTCTGTAAAAAACACCGCTAAAGCGGTTACTACGAACTACCTATGACTTACGCTTGTGGTGGACTAGCGTGTCGCTACGGTTTAAACCGTAACCTCAGTTGTTTCGAGCAATCTCAAATCAAAGGGGACAGCGTAGGGTCGAGTCCAGTGCAGACTCAACTGGAGACCGGCGTGGTCCGATACCCGGCCTAACCGACCTGATGTAAGGGGCAGTTCATCCTCAAACAGGATATCCACCGAAGCCGTTAACTTAAAACCGTCTGGCGCCCGCACAAAAACGTGATCGATCGGCTGGTGATAACGACTCGGCAGGGCAATGATGGGGAAATAAGTGGGTTTCAAATGGCCGTCCAGCGGATCGATCATCCCGGTGGCCGCCACAAACTCGTCATAGAGCCAACTGTGCCGGGGCAAGTTAAAATCTCCACCGACAATCACCATCACATCGCGATCAATACTGTTCACCACCCCGGCCAAATGCTGCAATTGGGCGTGTTCCAACCGGGCATAACGGTTTGATGGCGACCAATCTCCATCGTAATTTGCCGTTAAATGGGTATTAAGGATAATAACTCGTTGTCCGTCGTGGGTTAGCTCAGTGGCGAGAATGCCCTTGTGGAGGAGTCGATCCGCCAGCGAGGGGGATCGCCACCAGCCGCGTTCCGGGTAGAGGCTAAAATCACTCCGGGCGATTTCTTGGCGCGACAAAGTGAGCAAGCCCCCTTTAGGCGCGTAAACAAACGGCTCAAAGGCTTTAAAGGGGAAAGTTGAAAATTTCTTAGTCAGCAGTGGGACATAATGCCACAACTGTACTTCCTGAAAGCAAACCACATCCAGCGTGGTGCGGTCGAGTTCGCGAGCGATGGTGGACAATCGGACTTGCGTATTCCCTACAAAGGGGACGCCAAAGCAGTTGAGCGTAACCAAATTTAAGGAAGAATGGATGGAGCGTGTTTCGTCGTTCATGAATAATGTAAATTTATCTCGATTTGGGGAAAGAGGCAAATCAATTAGCCCCAAGCCAACTGCTAATCACCGGCGTTGGCTGTGGAAAACCGCTGTTCGCTATGGATTGTGGCTGGTTTTGGCGGCCACGGCCAATGCCAACCGGCGACATTTCGGCTTGACGACGACCTGGCTGCCGCACCTATTAGGTAATAGTGTCGCGCTCTTTCTGCCCGAAATTTATAGGCTGATTGACAGTGGACTTCAGCTAGCTGAACGTCTACCGGCTGACCGGTACCCGACTCCGGCCGCTTTACGGCTTAGTCTGAATGAGGTGGTAGCCGACAATCCTGATTATGTCGATTACGTTGCTCCGGCAGCGTTGGCGTATATTGTGTCGCATCCTCATTTCAATATCTATCGAGGTTCCTGGGGCGAAAAAAATATTCTCGGCTTTGGCTTCGACAGCATTCCCCACAGCACCACGGCTTATGCGCTCTCCACCATGATTTACGACTCGATTGAAGCAGTCGATAGTCATACTCCGGCCAACGCGGTCATCTCTACCCCGGTTAAGTTCGCTGCCAAGCATAAAATTGCCGTTGTGGGAACCATTCTGGCCGGCTTAACCCTGTTCTATGAAACCAGTGAATTTCTCATCCATAAAGCCGAACTCAAAGCCCGCAATAATGATGTCAGCCAGATCAATATGATGTGGAGTCTGAAAGATACGATATACGATATCCTATCCAATACAATGGGTTGGGCGGCAGCGACCTATTTTAGGGGAGGCCGGCGCTAATTTAGTCAGCCGGGCTGGCCACAGGAGCCGGACTATCGCTGGCAACCTGCTGCCCGGATTTAATATCGCTGGTTGATAGCCCCTCGTACAGAAAGCAAAAGATGCCGGGAATAACTTCCGGGGCGAACTGGGTGAAGTGAATGAGGATCCCGGCGGCGGCCACCGTTTCAGCGAAGTTGGCGGCGACAGCCAGGTCAGCAAAGGTTAAATCTAGCGTTAATTTAATGGCGGCCTGAACCAGCCCCACGCCTCCCGGCGCGGCGGGAACCGTTAAACCGAGCGCCATCACCGGCAGCATCAGCACCGGCGCTTGCCAGGGCACAGGTGCGCCAAAATCGAGCGCCAATAAAGCCAACCACATCGAAACCGGGACGAAGATCCAGGTCAACATGTTGTAGAGTGTCACCATCGCTAGCTGACCCGGATTTTTGAGAATTTCCAAACCACTGCTGAAGCCGTCGAGCAGTTCTAACACTTTCTCAGCCACGGTATGGGGCAGAAACTTGTTGACCAGGGTATCGACCCAGTGACGTTTGGTCATAAAGACCACCAACCCCACAATGATGCCGACGTAGAAAATCCCACCTAAAATCCCGACCGTTTGCAACTGCTGATCGCGAACGCCCAAAACAATCACGCCGAGCAGCACTAGCAGAATGGTCATGCCGTCAAAAATACGTTCAACCACTAAAGTGGCGAAAACGCCGGTTTTGGAGAGACCGGTCGACCGGCCCAGGACATAGGCCCGTAAAAACTCACCGGCTCGAGCCGGCAGCACCGTATTACCGGCAATCCCAATCAACAGGGCGCGGCAGGCCGGCCAGAACGAAACGTTGCCCATCGGTTTGAGCAGCCACTGCCAGCGCAGCGTCCGAAAAAAGATGTGGACAAACATGACGACCATCGACAGCAGCAGCAGCCAATAATTGGCATTGACGATAGCTCGGCCCACCTCGGCCAGATTGATTTCGGCAAAGACAAAATCCAGGAAGAATAAACTAATGCCAATGTTAACCCCTAGATTCTGCCAACGCGCCGGCAGGCGATTAATCAGACTCAGTAAACCCAATACCCCAAAACTAACAGCGTAAATAGGGTAAATCAGGTGATCAACTTGAACATATTTGTAGGCAAAAAAGCCGGCAATCACTAAAATAAACAGGCCACGCCATAGATTTGCTCGTTTCATAAGCCCTTCGTTAAAAATTATCTACTCAATTCACGGTCAATTTAGCATAGATCAATGGGAACAAAATGTGAAGATAGTTAGGAGCTAGTTAGAATTCACTGTGGATTATCGTCCTTAAATATCTAAAAGCTGGCAAAAGTTGAGATTAGATTGACTCAAGTATAACTGATCTCAACTTTTTGCCCAAATAAATAAAGATAAGCGCACAAACGTTTTATGAAGAGAAACTATTCAATTTAAGGACAGGCGTGAACGACTGAGGCACTAATTAGAACTGTCGTGTAATTTTACAATCCTCGTGAGGTTACTACTCCAAGCGAGGCAACACCTGCTTGGAATGATAACTAAACCGATGCTCGATCAGCACGGGCAACTTACGTAGCATACTTTTGACCTTCCAGGTGGTGCCGCCCGGTCGAACGGTATTGATCTCGATGGCCCGACGTAAATCCGAGGCGGTTTGACCGGGGAACCAGGTAAAGGCTTGGCCGGTGGTGTAGGGAATGTGCGAGTCGCTGCCACCCAGAGCGGGCAACCGCTGCCCCCATCGATTAATCAGGCCGGTGATAGCGTTAAACGGGATACTCAAAGGACAGCCGTGCCGGACCTCAACGGCGTCGAACGGCAGACGCAATATCGCCGTTTTGACACTTTCCATCCCCCACCCCCAAAAAAAGGGGTGAACGGCCACGGCCAGCCCGCCTTGCGTGTGAATGGCCTCGATGGCTTCTAAAGCCGTTGAAAATTTCGGCAGGGTTTTCTTCAAAAATAAGCCAACCACATCGCCCTCACCGGTGGTCACTTCCTGGCCGATGATCACCTCGAGTTGGGGATGATGGCGGCGGGCGTAATCTTGCGCCATAAACGCCCCCTCGGCCGTGTCGTGGTCGGTAATGGCTATGACATTCATAAAGCTATATCTGGCAATAATATCGATTGACTTCGGCGGCGAAAAATAGCCGTCGCTGTAGGTGGTATGGAGATGCAAATCGGCTCTACCCCACGACGCGGGCTGCTCCGACCGGATAGAGCGAACAGTACGGCGGTTATGTTCTGATGGCATAGCTACCCCTCTTTAAACTCCCCTAACTCTCAAACTCCATAAACTTATCAACTCTATGACTTGAAATACCGTCGCAAGCCTAACATGGCGCGATTAAGCGCCGTTTAACCCCATTTTAATAAGCGGTTAAATTCAGGTAAAGCTGATTTAAGAATGCGAAAGAGGAACTTTCTTAGAATTACCCTTAAAATCATGCTATAATACTTTCGATGTAAATTTGAAGCGCAGACTATGGAGTCAAAAACCGTGATACACTTATCCAAAAAACAACTCGGGTTGGGCCTACTTCTGACCTTCCTTATGCTCCTGGCTGCGTTCGCGCCGGCCTTAGCCCAAGAGAAATCCCTAATCTGGCAGCAATATGATGTCGACATAGAGGTGCAGCCTAATGGCGATATGCTGATTGAGGAGACGCAGCAGATCGATTTCACCAGTGGTAGCTTTCGCTTTGGCTTTGCCGCAATTCCACTCGATCGGGTTGAGCGCATTACCGACATCCAGTTGTCGGAGGTCATCAACGGCAGCGAGCGACCCTACACGCCCAATTCGTCCAGCGAGTACGGCTTCACCACCGTCCAAAATGAGGGTAACTTAGAAATCACCTGGTATTTCCCACCCACTCAAAACAGCTCGCATACTTATATCTTGCGTTACCGGGTCATCGGTGGGCTGCGCATCTACGAGGGCGGCGATCAAATGTGGTGGAAGGCCATCGCGCCTGACCACAACTTCCCCATCGAGAGCGCCACGGTGACGGTGATGCCACCCCAAACCTTTCCCAAGAGCGATCTGGTGGTCAACAGCTACGGCGCATCACTGAGCGGCGATCCGACCTATACCGATAGTGGCGCGGTTATCTTTAACGCCCAAAATATCTCCGCCGATCAAGAATTGGAGGTTCGCGTCCAGTTCCCACACGGTGTAGTGCAGGCCGAGCCGCCCAGTTGGCAGGCAGCGGATGATCGATTGCGAACTTTAGGACCCATAGTTGGCGTTGTGTCCGGGGTGTTGGGGCTGATGCTGCTGATTGGTGGACCGATGGGTGTGTACCTACTGTGGCGCAGCCGGGGCCGTGACGACGCCATCGCCGCCGTGCCGGACTACTTATCGGAACCACCCAGCGATTTGCCAGCAGGCGTTGTCGGCACCCTGATCGATGAGCACGCCGATGTCAAAGACATTATCGCCAGCATCCTCGATTTGGCCGAACGGGGCGCGTTGCGCATGGAAGAACAAAAAAAAGAGACCAAAATGGGTTTGGGCGTCAGCCGGGAATTTATTTTTCACCTGGAAGATGCCAGCCGGGTTCAATATGCGCACGAAGAGCGGCTGCTCAAACGCATTTTCGGCAGCGATTTGAAAAAACAGGAGCGCAAGCTGCGCGATTTGCAAAATAAGTTCTATACGGCTATCCCTGAAATCCAGCAAATGCTGTACAAAGAAGTCGCTGACCGGGGCTTCTTTTATCACAACCCAGATAGTGTGCGCACAAAATGGCGGGGGTTGGCGCTGTTCGGCTTGATCTTAGCCGCCGGCTCGGCTGTGTGTCTGGTTATACTGCTGGGCGAGTACTCGCTGGCCGTGGCCTGTCCGGGGCTGGCGCTGGCCGCCAGTGCTATCACTTTAATCGCCGTTAGCCAGCATATGCCGCGTAAAACGGCCCAAGGTGCGGAAGAGGCGGCTAAATGGCTGGCCTTCAAAAAGTATCTACAAAATATTGAACAGTACGGCGATCTGGAGCACATTAAGGATAAGTTTGAGCAGTACTTGCCCTACGCCACCGCGTTCGGACTGGAACAGCGCCTGATCAAGCAGTTCTCGGCTGTCGACGCTCCGGCGCCGACCTGGTGGGGGCCGGTATTACCTTATCCCCATTATGGCTATGGCGGTTATCCCCGACCGCACGGGGGCAGTGGCAATGCCGGTGGTTCGATCGGTGGCCCGCCTGGCCCCTTGGCCGGCGACGGCAGCGGCGGCATGCCGTCGCTGTCGGGTATGAGCGAAGGGCTGGGGGCTTCGCTAGCCGGTATGAGCGATGGGTTAGGCACTTTGCTCAGTTCGGCCGGCAGTACTCTTACCAGCCAACCCGCCCCGGAACCGTCGTCAAGCCGAAGCGGAGGCGGCTTTAGCGGCGGCGGCTTCAGTGGCGGCGGCAGCTTTGGCGGCGGCGGCGGTGGTGGTGGTTCACGCGGCTTTGGTTAAACCGGCCACCAGCTTAAGACCTGACAGGTTTTGGAGGTACTTTTCAGAGAAAAACCAGGATAATTCGGACCATTTAGCCGGGTTAAGGCTCGTTTAAAAACCTGTCAGGTCTGATTCTCGGAAAAGTAGCAACTTGGGTTATTTAATAAATTTCCAACTGAGACAAATCGATGAGTCAAAACAGTAAAATGATTGGTATCATGCTGATTGTTGTCGGCATTCTTGTTTTTGCCGGCTGCGCGGCCATTTCCGTTTTTTCAACCATGGGGGCCGAGCAGGGCACCACCAGCGGGGCGGTACTGGGTATCGTACTATCGCTGTTTGTGGCGCTGGTGCCGGTTGGCGGCGGCATATTTCTGCTGGTCCGCAGTCGCAGCGAGACGGCCAGCCAAGCCGACTCTGCCCGGCTGCGCAAAATTTTGGATGTGGTCAAAACTCGGGGTCAGGTCGATATTAGCGATCTGGTGTTCGAACTCAACACCACCACCGATCAAGTGCGGAGCGATCTTTACCAGATGGTCGGCATGGGGGTTTTCAGTGGCTACGTCAATTGGGATAAGGGCGTCATTTACTCGCAAGACGCGTCGCAACTGCGGGGACGAACCACTTGCCCAAACTGCGGCGGCCAGTTAGAATTGGGAGGAAAGGGCGTCATTACCTGTCCTTACTGCGGCACTGATATTTTTCTATAGACTCTGCCCATCAGGTGATGTCCTTTTCCCAACCGCAATTAAGCGCCAGTTACATTATCTGGCCAATACGAATCCCCCTCCATCCGACCAAGGTGCGCCATGAAAGATCCCTACTTCAAAGAAATTTACAATAAAAGGATATTGAAAAACCTGGCCAAACGATACGGGCCGATGCTTTACCATCATGTGGAAATGTCAATTTCTACGGAAGTGATGTTGAACATGGTAAAAAAAATGGATAAAAAAAATCCTCGACGAGGCGAGGCGGTTATGGTCATTCCCAATCCGGATGGCCAAGTTTGGTTGCATACCAAATCATTTTACCCGACAGGGGTGTATCGATTGATGACCGGTGGCCTCGATCCGGGGGAGAGTGCTGAGCAGGCGCTTACACGAGAGGCCTTAGAGGAAACCGGTTTCACCATTCAGATTGATCGTTGTCTAGCGGTGGTTACTTACAAATTGACCAACGGCGTGGGCCAACACCCGTTTGCCTCATTTGTGTTTCTGACCAAACCGATTGACGGCGCACCATCGCCGACCGACACCGGGGAGACAATTGAGGATTTCAAAGCTGTACCGGCTGAGGGATTGTTAGAGACAGCCCAGCAGTTACGCCGGCTTGAAGGGGATTTTGCTGATTGGGGACGATTCCGGGCGGTAACCCATGAGTTAGCCGCCCGAGCGCTAATCTTAAATCACAAAGGATAAGCCGATCATCACCGCGAACATGAATGCGGTAATGATGAAAATTTGTCGCAGTTCAGCGTAGACGTAGTAATAATCTTTGGCAAAGTCAACCGTTACTGCGCGCGCTGCCGGGGCGGGGGCAGCCGGAGACGCGGCTTTTTGAACAGGCACAGCGTCTTTAGGCGCCGATGAAACGGGAACTTGAATCGAACTATCACTTTGCAGTCGCCTGTCTCGGCGTGAGCGTTTTGATTTAGCCATTAGGGGTCTTCCAAAGTAAAACTCACCGATGATACCTCCGGTGAGTTATTTTTTAAACCATATTACCCAAAATTATAGCATTTGATCGGCTATTCGGCTAATTCACCGATGATAACTAGACGGTGGGTGTCAATTAAGTAGGGATAGCAGGTTTGGAGAGTAGAGACCGGCTCGGTGGTGGGCAGCATCACTTCGACCTCGGTCGGATCGATGATGCGCCGCTCTTTGACCACATAATGAAACAGTTCCTCGCCGGAATAGATGGAATAAGTATCGCCCACCTCTAAATCTTCCAGGTAGCGAAAAATCTCGCCGTAAATATCGTTATGCGCGGCCAGGTACAGGTTGCCGCGCTCTCCGGGATTGGCGCTGCCGGGTAAATGGCCGACGCCCTTTTTCAAATCGTCCCAGCCGACTCCATTGACAATCGGCGCATCGACGTTGATTTTGGGGATGACAATCCGGGTCGGTGGGTTGACGTCCGGCGAGACCTCAATCGATCCCAACGACGTGGAAGCTGAGGCTGTAGGCTGGACCCACTGCTGCAAATGCAGCGGTACGTCGGGCATGGCCCCGCCGGGCGCGGTCGGAGGGGTGTGCCCGCCGGGTAATCGGGCCAGAGCAATGGGCGGCGGTGAGGTCGGTGTGGGGGCTGCTTGTTGGGCAACCACATTCTGCTGGGCCAACGAAACCTCGTTATTCAATTCCCGCAGGTTAAAATAAGAGGCCAGCAACACACCAAGTAAGCCAGCGACCGCCACGATCTCCAAACCCAGTAAAAGCACATTCATCACTTTTTTGGGCTTAGACTGTTCTACGCGAGCCGGTTGCGGCTCGTCAGTAGCTCGCTTTGCGGGTTGCGGCTTAGGCAATCCGCCGGTAGAAGGGGGAGGAGTAACCGGAGCTGACCACTTCTCCAGAGCGGTATTATTGATGTTGTTAAGCGCCTGGTTTGGTCGATAGCCCGCTTTTGAGAGGCGTTCGAAGCGCTCCAGCCGGGCCTGCCGCCGTTTGATGAGCAGCATTTTTTCCAGCTCTTCGATACTGAGATCTTCACTCTTTCGTTTTCCAAACATCGAACGAATCCTATCAAATTACCGGCAGAAGTTTTACATAAAAATACGACATAATAATTGTAAAAGCGAGACGGTTTTTTGTCAAGTTGGAGCAAAAATGAGGGAATGGATACTATATATAGGGGGATAAGATTAATATACTACTATATTTAGGAGACTGTTTAAGACTGAGGCGAACTCAATGAAACTATTTGATGTCATCTACCCTGGCAAAAAACGTCGGAGGAGGCGGACCAGCAGGGCCAGATCGGGCATTTTGAGCAGGATGGCCGCCAGGAGATAGATACCGCCGCCGAAAGCGATCAGCCCACTTAGTCCAATCGCCTGAGTGATAAAATTTATCGGCGGTAGCCATTGCTCCACCAAGGGCCGGGCCACCCACAATCCTAAACCCATCGCCCCGGCTCCGGCGATGGCTTTAAGGACCGTCGCCCCCAATTCTCGACCGCGCAGCGTCGCCAGTCGATTGACCAACCACAGCATGACCAAAGCGTGGCCGGTCAGTTGGACGCTGTTGGCTATAACTAAATCGGTCATTTGCAGCGGACGAAAAAAAGCCGGCAGCAGGGCCGCGACCAGATAAAACCCCACCCCCAGCAGGCCGACCAAGGCCGGCGTCAGCGTATTTTGGCGGGCGTAGTAGGCGAAAATCAGGGGTTGGTCGATGGCGGCAAAGGTCAGCCCTAACAGGTAGAGGCGCAGCGCCAGAGCCGTTTGGCCGGTATCGAAGGGGGTAAATTCGCCGTGTTGAAATAGCAGGGTCACGATCGGTTCGGCCAGAATAAAGAGCGCGACAGTGGCCGGAATGATGAGCATTAGGACCAGCCGCAAACCGGTCGCCAGCATATCCATAAAATCAGCCAGCCGGGCCGGGGTTTCTACGGCAGCCACAGCCAGGCGGGAGAGCGTCGGCAAAATCGCCAGCGAAATAGCGGCGGATATTAGCCCCAGCGGAAATTGGATGATAGTGGTGGCATACTGCATCCAAGCGATGCTCTGCGCGCCTGTGCGGGAGGCCAGGTTTCGATCCAGCGCGATAGCGACCTGACTGACCACTAGCCCGAAAAGAATGGGCCAGCATAGCTGACCAATTTTGCGTAAGGCGGGATGGTGGAGATCGATCACAAACCGCAGCCGGGCATCGCGCAGACCAGGCAGTTGCAAGGCAACCTGAGCCACAGCCCCCAGCAGCAGCCCGTAGGCCAACGCCTCGATGCCCCAGCCAAAGATGTTGACGCCCACCACGGCCACAATCACAATTGCGGCGTTAAAGGTGGCCGCGGTAAACGCGGGTAGGGTAAATCGTTTGAGGGCATATAACAAGCCGGTGACGATGCCCGACAGACTCAGAAAGAAGACGGCCGGGGTGGTCAGCCGCAGCAGGTGTGTGGTGATCGCTAATAGTTCAGCGTCAAAACCACCGGCTATCAGCACCGCGACCTGGGGCGCGGCCAATTCGATAATCAGGACAATAGCGCTCAAAACCAGAACCGTCAGGCTGAGAATGAGGCTGGCTAACTGCCATAAGGCGGTTCGGTCCCGTTCGGCTTGTTCGGAGAAGACTGGCACCAGTGCGCTGCTAACCATTCCCCCCACCAGCAGGTCATACAGCATGGTGGGAATGGTCTGCGCCACTCGAAAGGCAGAAACCGGCCCGGTGGCGCCAAATAGCTGTGCGATCACCGTTTCCCGCACTAACCCCAATATCCGGCTGGCGACGTTGCCGGCTGCAATTAATGAAGCCGCGCGGACCAGGCCGGCGGCTTCGCTTGAGGGGGTTTGTTGAGAAACAGATAAATCTTTCGTCACTTACAATCCGCGGATGTCGGCCAACTCTTCAAACAGCTCGATTTCTTCTTCGCTCAAATTTTCAGGCACGGTAATCATCACTTTGGCATACAGATCGCCGCGCTGCTCCGGATTCTTGAGCGTGGGCATTCCCTGGCCCTTAATACGGAACACTTTGCCTGATTGGGTTCCAGGCGGGATACGCAGCTTGATTTTGCCTTTGACGGTCGTCACAATGGCCTCGCCGCCAAGAACGGCGGAATAGACATTAACCGGCAGCTCAAGGTGAAGATCATCGCCAATGCGCTCAAGATTAGGCTCGGGCGCGACCATAATTTCCAGATAGAGATCGCCTCTGGCAGCGCCGCCCATTCCTTCGGCGCCTTCGCTACGTACTCGAATTTTGGTGCCGGTACGCGCCCCTTTGGGAATTTTTACTTCTATCTTTCGATTTCCTACCCGCAAAATCCGTTTGGTGCCGGCAAAGGCTTCTTGCAAGGAAATCTCAAGCTCCTGATTAATATCCTCACCTTTTTGAGGCACTTCCGGCTCCGGCTGCTCGGACACCACGGCTTCAAAGAGGCCATAGTAGAAGTCGGAGAAGTCGGTATGAGGGCTTTTGCTTTTGAGGTCATCAAGAGCTGCCGGTAGCTCAGGCGTTTGACCATCGAGACCGGGGATGAACAGCCACTCTTGCCACTCAAATTCGTTGGCTTCGTCAGCGGATTGATGAAATTCCCACTTGGCGCTCAGACGATCATACTTGGCTCTGGCGTCGGCGTGGTTTAGCACAGTATAGGCTTCATTGATTTCCTGGTAGCGCTCTTGGGCTACCGTATCGCCGGGGTTAACATCGGGGTGGTAACGGCGAGCCAGCTTACGATAGGCTTTAGAGATTTCTTCGCCGTCGGCGTGTTTGCCGGTGTCTAAAATCTTGTAGTAATCTTTATATTCCATTTTTTTCCCTTAACGGGTATAGGTGCGGCGGCACGCCATACCCTTTCGCAGAGTTTGCACATTTCCTTTTATAACCGGAGATTATATTAAGTATTTATAATTTAGACAAGATTATCAGTAAACCGCAGCAGCTTGAACTAACGCAAAGGTAACCAAGACTACTCTGCGGTCTACTGATAACGAAGCTCAGCAACAAAAAACCTCACCAGATTGGTGAGGTTCTTTGCAAAAATTTACCCAAACGTTTGGGGGAATTTTGGAGGGAGTTTTAGATGTTGAATTTTTGCATTGCGTTAGAGTTGAACAACAACTCTAAATCTAAGTAAATCTTATTCTACCAGCAGTTAGAGTTGTAACCGCAGGTATGGCTGTACTGC
>JAGRCC010000915.1:6507-7884 GCA_020433785.1 Anaerolineae bacterium | reverse complement strand
GCGCCATTTGCGCCTCTTGCGTTTAGATTTCCGGCTCAACTTCTGGCTTTTTTGGTCAGAAGTGGCTTGGTTAGATACTAAGCGCCTAATATAGTCTATCTCAAATAGGCGTTTCGCACACCCGATATGTGGGGAGAATATGGACTGGTTGGTTAATGGGTTTCTGGCCTGGCGGGGTGGCTAGCCGTTCTTATTCGGTCGAAATTAGAGTTGGGAGATAGTCGCTGTCATATTTCCTTCTATGCCCAACTTTGTTATAATTGTTAAAGTGTGTCTTTCGGGCTGAAACCTCCAGTAACTAATCATTGAAAATCGGTAGACCGCCTGTCTCCTTCGATATGGCCTTGATAAACTCGGCCACCTAGGTTGCGGCGGTCTGAAAATAACGTAAAACTGTACGGTGTCCGGCAAACCGGGACATCGGTCACATCGTGCTTGGATTTGAGAGAGAGCATAATTTATCACGTGAGTCTACTCAATGGGCGAAACACAATACCGTATTTTGTTTGAAACGTCGGCCAATCCTATCTTTATCGCAGCGCCAACCGGGCAGATGGTCGAGCTTAATCCGGCCTGGTTGAGTTTATTCGGTTACAGCCGGGAAGCGGCCCTGCAAAAAACGATAGCCGATCTGTTTGTGGAGCCGGATGAATACGATCGTTTCTGGCAGAAGTTGAATGGCAATGGTTCGGT
Organism: Anaerolineae bacterium; assembly: GCA_020433785.1. Next base: position 7,191 of record JAGRCC010000915.1, on the reverse strand, counting down.
AAAGAACTTTGAGGGTAAGTTCATCACCGGTGACGGACGAGAACTTGAATGTATGCTAACCACGGCGGCGCGACGTGATGATCAGGGGCAGATAGCCGGCTATCAGGGCATTCTGCGCGACATCACCGACGACAAGCGAGCTGAGCGGCAGTTAAAAGCTTACAACCGGGAACTAGAGCAAAAGGTGGCCGAGCGTACGGCTCAATTGGAAACACAAGTTAATCACCTGGCGGCGGTAAATTTCATTACCCAAATGGTGGCCTCGGCGCCTGATACGACCACCGCCTTGGAAACGGTAGCCCGAGAAATGGTTCATCTGTTCGGTGTGCGCAGCAGCGGCATTACGCTGCTCAACCAGGCCCGAACGGAATTGCGAGTGGTCGCTTTTTACACCCGGGATCAAGCCGAGCCAAGTGTGCTCGGTACAATCATTCCCCTCCAAGGCAATCCGGCTTCGGCTCAGGTAGTTGAGGCCGGTAAATCAATAGTGATTCATGATCCTCAGAGCAGCCAACTAACCGAGGCGTCTCACCCTATTTTACGGGAGCGCCAAATTGAATGTATGATGATTTTGCCGCTGCTGGCCAAGGGGCAGGTAATCGGCACGATTGGCATCGACGCCGATCAATCGGGCTATGAATTCTCGTCCGATGAAGTGCTCCTGGCTGAACTGTTGGCCGCTCA
>JAGRCC010000915.1:0-6295 GCA_020433785.1 Anaerolineae bacterium | reverse complement strand
TCAAACGCCTCGATGAGGAACTGGTAGAAGGGCACCAGATGATCAATACGCTGATCTCGTTTGCATCATTAATGAGCAAACAGGGCGATCTGTTTTTGGAGGAAACCGACCTGGCAACGCTGGCTCAGGATGCGACCAGCCATCTGGCTCGACTGGTAGAGGCGCGCCATATCGATTTAACCTACGAATTTACGGCCGATCTGCCCCAAGTTTACATCGATCAGCAGCGGATCAGCGAAGCCCTGCACCATTTGGTTCACAACGCCATTAAGTTTAATACGATTGGCGGATCGGTTAAAATAGTCGGTTACGCAACGTCATCGAGAGTGATAGTGGAAGTAAAAGATACCGGTGAAGGGGTTCCCTCTGAAAAATTGGGGACGATTTGGAATGCGTTCAGCCAGACGGCCGATGCGGTTCAGCGAGGGTTGGAAGGGCTAGGGCTGGGGTTAGCCCTGGTCAAGGCGGCTGTAGAAGCGCACGGCGGGAAGGTCACGGTTATCAGCAAGGTGGGACAAGGCAGCACCTTTGGCTTTTGGCTGCCGATCAAATCCCAAAGCTAGAGGCCGGGAGTAGTAAGGGTTAGCTAACTCCCGGCCTCTTTTCAATCCTCAATAATTAGGTTATTGACAAATCCACTCCTGCGGTCCGGTTTGGCCAAAGTTGGTGACCACCAAGACCAGATCGAAAATGTCAATGACGGTGTCAAGGTTAATGTCCGCGGCTAATTCTGTGCCGGTTTGGCCAAAGCTCGCCCCGATCGCCGTCGCATCGCCGATATCAACCTCTAAATCATTATTAATATCCCCACTCAACAAGGAAACTGAGGCCAGGCCGGTTTCGACTGACGAAATGGCAGTGATGGTGCAAGCCGCCGGCAGGTAACCGGGTGCGTCGGCGGTGATGGAGGCCGGCACGCTGACGGTGACATTAGTCAGGCTAAAGTTACCTGAGGCGTCGGTGTTGCCGCTGGAACTGCCGTCACTCAGGCTGACCACGGCGTTGGCCCAATTGTTGTTGGTTCGGCCCGGCAGGATAACTTGACCAAAAATGGTGGTGATGGTTGGGACTGTCGTGGGCAGCGGGGTTGGTTGGGTGGTGGCGGTCGGTTCGGGTTCGAGGGTGGGTTGCGGAGACGGTTGGGTGGTGGGTTCAGGTGACGGCGCGGTCGTGGGCATGGCCGTCGGCTGGTCGGTGGGTTGGGGAGTCGGGTTGGTGTTGCCCTCTGTGACCGAAATGGTCCCTTCTTCCGAGGTCATCGTAATGGGTAGAGCTTGGGGATCGCTCACTTTGGCTTGATTGATGCCAAAGGTTATGGTTCCGGTTGTTCCGGCCGCGGTCGCTTGGAAGGTGAATAAGGTGACCTCACCGGTAAGTCCGGCTGTATTCCCCTGGCGGCTGGCCACAAAGGTGATTTGGCCGGTATTGTTATCGACCGTATCGCGCAAGACAAACGGGAGATCGGGGCTGGGTTTAAGCTGGCTGACCGAGACTATGGCCGGATCGTAATCGATTTCTAACTGAACGCCATATAGGCCGGCATCGGGCAGATCTTTGGCGACAACAGCCACTGCAAACGTATCGCCGGATTTAACACTTGAAGGCGTATCGAACATGAGCGTGCCGGCCTCTGATGGAATGACCGCTGTGCTGACCGGGGTCGGGGTGGGGGTGTTGGCCGGAGATGGCGTGTTAGTGGGCAGCGGGGCAGTGGTTTCACAGTTGAGCGCCCAATTAACAGCGGCCTCGAATAACCGCCAGCTTTCGGCCGTGTAATTGGGGCCGTCGCCGTTGAAAAAGCCCACTCTTCGAGCCGGAGCCGTCAGGCCCACCATTGGTGTCCCGGTTTCATAGGCAAAGATAGAGACCTTACTGCTATCACCGGCTACGGTGGCGATTTGGATGGCATTGCTGCCGGGAGTACCCCAGAAAAAGCGGCGAGGCGCGGTAACGCCGGTGACCTGCCCTGATAGGCCGGCGGCTAACGGATGAGCGGCGTTGGTGAGGGTGATTTGGGTCTGGTTGTCGACGTAGTCGCCCTGGCTGGCCATGCTCATATCATCAAACAGTCCGGCTTCCCAGGTTAAAACCGGCGCCGTCACATCGCGAAATTTGGTAGAGACGTTTTGAGAGTTGATCGAGTCGGAGATGAGGATCAAATCTTGCCCATTAGCGTCGCTGGTTTTGGTCTCGGTCTGGTGGCGAACGGTGAGGCTATAGCCTAAGCTGCTAAGGTGATCGGCTATGGCCTGGTCGCGGGCGGGTAGAGGGCGCGTCTCACCGATAAACAAGATGGTGGGGTTTTCGCATGAAATCGCCACGTTCGTCGGTAAGGGTATCGGGGTGTTCGTTGGCTGAGGGGTGTTGGTGGGGGCGGGTACGGTAGGCGTAATAATCGGATCGGGCGTGGTGATGCTGTTGCGGGTAATTTCGACCATATGGAAAATATCGTCGCCATCGCCGGCCGGGTCGAGCACAATATCGGCGCTGCGGTCAAGGCTGTTGTTAAATTGGTAGGACGCGGCCATAAATGTGATCTCTTTCCACTGCCCGCTGTTACTTTTCTTAACGGTTTGGGTTTGAAACTGGCCGGTTCGATCTTTGTAAATTACTTTGAAGCTGTCGGTGCCTTGATCGAAGTAGTCGACGCGGATGTCAATGTTGCCGTTCAAGCTGGAGGCAAAGGTATCATTCAGATTGAGGTAGATCGGGCGTTGGTTCGTCCGTCTGGCCCAGATGCCTTCTTTCTGGCTGCGCGTGCCCAGATTGGTGATCGGTTTGGATTGAGGATTCAGGTTAAATTCATCGGTTTTGCCCGTGCCGGCGTAGGCGTACAGGTCGGCGCTGGTGTCCGGCTCGATTTGCGTGATTAAGTATTCGTAGTTCCCCTCCAGATGACCGCCGGCCCATATTGACCCGGTCGGGTTTTTGACGCCTCTAAAAGCCACCCAAGCGCCCGGTGAGCGGCCCGGTTCGCGATACCAGCCGGCGTATTTGTCGGCGAATTTGAGGATATCGGCGTATTTGTTGGTAATCACGTCATCGCCGTAGTAGGTGATAAATTCGACGCCTTGGTGAAGATCAGATAGGGTTTGCCAGTAAATCCATTGTAAGGGATTATCATACACTTCGGCGGAATTAAACGGCTCAGAAAAGCTGCGCGTTTTCGCCTGCGTTTTTGAAAATTGGAGCATTTCCTGGCGCGCGATAGGGTTCGGGGTACTATTGGTCAAGAACAAACCGGCGTCCTTGTTGACAAATTCCTGGGCCAACTGCCGCTCGTTTTGGGTGCTGCCATGCGGCTTGCTGACAACGGTAATGCCTAAAGGCTTAAAGGCGTTCAGGTAGGCATCGACAATCTGGCGGGCATAATCGTTGCCAATTTCTGTGGTGAAGTTGACCGCATGTCGATGGCCGGTAGCGGTGGGCTGGTAATCTGTGTAGTTGAAGTGATTCCAGGGGGTGATCGACTCCGGATTGAGGGCGTTATATTGGGCCCGAACCAGCACAATCTTATCCTTGTAACTGGATTGGGCAATGTGCTGGGCCAAATCTTTAATAAAAGTGGAATAGATGTTGATATAAACCGGGTCCCAGAATTGAGGCGGATTTATACCTCTATCGGTAAAGTTGGCTTTGGCGACCTGCTTATAGACCCAATCCGGCCATTCGGCGTTGACTTGCAGATAGAGCACTTTATTGGTTGAGTTACCTAACCGTTCTTTAGCTCGATTGTCCAGAATGTCCCAGCGGTAGGGGCTATTTTCAACCGGTTTTAGTTCGGTCCATTTGGCGAATAACTGCTGCCCTTTCAAGAAGGAATATTTCCCTTCTAAATCCTGCGGCGTTATAAACCACGACCAGATCGGATAAGCGCCGGCGTACGGATGCCTTTGATTAAGCGGCACATTGATCGCGCTCGGGGCCGAGTCGAACTCATCGCGGGGGGGCTCGGTGACGGCTAGCGGGCCGGCCGTTTGAGCGGAGGCGGGCGTAGGGTTGACCATCGCCAGAGCGGTAGTGGGTATGAGCAAGCTATTTATTATAAATACGATATTGGTTATGATCAGGATTAATTGGTAAATGTTTCTGCGCATAAAGCTGGCGGATATTAATATTGAGTAAAGTGTTGAAGAATCGAGGACCATGATTTACATTCTCCTTGTTGAGTAAGCTATAGATGTCGAGCAACAGGTCATCAACACGCTTGGGGCTGGGGAAACGTATTTGAGTGTGGTGTATCGATATAACTCCTTCCTGGTTAATTCTTGCCAAAAACAAAAAGGCCCAATTTTGGCGATTATGCTGCAAATTGGGCCTGAATGTTTTAGCTTTGATCTTTTCTGTTGCTCGGAAAAAGACCGAAGAGACAGTTTTGATTGTTAAGGCCCAAGTTAGTGTTGCTAATCTTAGTTTATAGGAAAAAAGTTAGAAATGAAGCGTAGAAGACTCGCGACTTTTGCCGGGATAAATTGCGGGGATCAAGGCAAATTGGGCCATTACGCCCGTATAAACCACCTGTTTTTGAGCAAAAAAAGCCCCGGTACCTACCCTAGTGGGTAGGTTGGGCTTTTATTAGCAACAATCTCTTAGGGTTCCGAAACCTTGGAGGAATCTTAATCTTTCGAAAAGAAGCGTCGTTCTTTATCCGTTGCCGGCGCACCGGCGGCCGAGGATTTGTTCAAGGTGCAGATATCGACCACGTTGCCCTGATCATCGACGGCTTCAATGGTCATGGTATCGCCCCCGACGGTGAAGCGGTTATAGATGCCGTGCTTAACCGAGGCAACTGCGCGGGCCAACCAGTCGGCCTTATCACACCGGTGTAAAGCGGCCGCGCCCGCACCGGAGACAATATAAAGAATGCCCCCGTCTTCCATTGTGGTGACCTGACCTTGCCGGAGGGGTTTGCTTCTTTGGTAATTGTGTTGGTGGCCGCTAAGCACAACGTTAACCTGATACGCTTCAAAAATGGGGATCAAGTGGGTTTTTATGCGAGGATTGACGCCATGATGGCCGGCGTTGTAGGGCGGATGATGGCAAACGACGATTTTCCAAAGCGGGCTGGGTTGGCTCAGTTTTTGACGAAGCCAATGCAGCATGGCGTCACATGTAGCGGGATCGTCGGTTTTGACTAAGGGGGTGGTATCCAACACGATAAATTGAGCATTACCGTAGATAAACGAATAGTATCGTTTTAAGTTCTTTTCCGGGGAGGCGTTGGGGGGGACATCGAAAACATTTAGATACGGCGCCGCTTGGTCGGTCAGATAATCGTGATTGCCCAGGGCCGGAAAAACGGGGACTTGGCTAAAAATGGTGTCGTAAACCTGAAAGACCATCCGATCCAACTGCTCGTAAGTGCCTTCGCCTTGGCTGTTATCGCCGGTGGTTAGCACGAAGCGAAACGAGTCGCGCTGCATTTGATTACGCAGGCGTTTTTGGGCGGCGGAGCCATTACCGTAATCGCCAAAGGCAATAAAGGTGAAGGGGGTGTCGCTGCCGGGTACTGGCGCGGTTTGAAATGAAAGCGGCTGACGGACTGGCAGCCGCCGATCATCCACATAAATCTGGTAGTGGTAGCGGGTATCGGGCTGCAAGCCGGTCAGCTGGACTCGATGCAACTGCATATCGAGCGCCTCAATTCGACGCGAGGAGCCGGTGACCGTGACTCGGTCGTTGGCGCCCAGGCCATATTGGACAGCCGGTCGGCTGCCGGTGTGGGTGGCCCAGAGCACATTGACGCTGGTATCGGTTGCTTGCTGCAAGTAGGGCGTCCAAACGACATTTTGAACATGCCTCCTAGCCCGGGAATGGGTACGCTGTAGTAGATTTACAGCACGGTTGGTAAATTTCGAAAAATCAATGGTCTGGTGTCGTGTCATGAGGTTCGTCTGTGTTGTTATAGAAAACGCCGGTAAAGCTCATACCCTTGTTTACTCAAACGCAGTAAGGTGGGTTGGTGAACATAGATGTTGCGGCCATAATTGACCAGATTGCCACCAAATTTGGCTTTAAAGTCTCGGGGGCCGTACTCTTCGTCGGGTTTACCGGCCCCGCCAAAATCAAACAGGTGATACCCCTGCTGCTGGCCCATTTCCAGCGCATGCCAGATCAACAGCTCGCCGGGGCAATAGGCCGAGAAATCCCGATCCGAGCCGGCGTACCAATCGAGCAGGCGGCCGTTGTAGGCCAGTAGCAAAACCGCGCCGATGTTCTGCCCGTCTACTTGAGCCAGAAGGGGGATGAACATGCCTTTAGGCCCCAAAATATCAAAGGCCGCTTCGAACAGGGA
>JAGRCC010000082.1:6927-7661 GCA_020433785.1 Anaerolineae bacterium | reverse complement strand
TAGAAAAATGGTCTTATTTGTAACTTTTCAGACCTCTTTTCTAGAAAAGTGGTCTTATTTACAACTTTTTCGATGTCTTTTCTAGAAAAGTACTCTTATTGGCAACTTTTCAGATGTTTTTTCTAGAAATGACATCGCGTGGGCGTGCTTTTTTATAGTATTTTTTAAAATAAAAACATCGCGTTGAAAATTTCCTCACTGATTTGTCAATTTGGGGCCGGTTGGGTGTACAATATAAAGCACAGTAATAATTACAGGTGATTCATGGCGTCTCCGATATTTCAGCGGTTTATCAAGCGGTTTGTGGTGCAGGTGCGGCTGTCGGAGGTTGGGGCGTGGCAGGATGAGGCGGCGTTTGGCACGTACGGCGCGGCCGAGGCGTTTGTGCGGCAGGCGCTGCGGGCCAATCCGCGCCTGCAAGCCGGCCGCGTGGTCGATCAGGTCACCGGCCAGGCCGGAGCGGTGATTGAGGGCCCAGCCTGATAGGGGTATCCCTATAACTTCACGATTTCTAAAACGGTAATTTCAGTAGATCACAGTTTTGCATAAATTGAACACAGATCATACAGATCATACGGATAAACACAGATTTTCTTAAATTAAATCAAGCGGTAGCCCAACATTAAACCGTGGAAACGGTAGATGATGGAAGATCGACCTAATAATCGACAGAATTGACAAGATTATCACGATTTTATCAGTCATAATCTGGTAAATCGTGTTAATTCTGTCTA
>JAGRCC010000082.1:0-6920 GCA_020433785.1 Anaerolineae bacterium | reverse complement strand
TGTCTAATTTTTCTTCACCACGGTTTTATGCAGAGCTACCAATCAAGCCTTATCCGAGAAAATCCGTTTGATCCGTCCGATCCGTGGTCTATGCTCGCCTCGTGATAATTATGTTCGGACGTTGTTAAAACCGGTTCGGCAGCGAATTACTCCTATCCAATTACCCTTTACCCGCCTAAAAGAGCGATGTTATTTTTGGAGCATACCCTCGTCATTGACCCAACTTTTCAAAATCTAGACCGAGATCGGCGCAGATGTCCCTAATGCGGTCGATTTTGCCCTGCATCTTGAGCTGACGGGCCTGGGCTTTGGCTTCGGCCAGTTTGGCTTGACCGGCTTCAGGCTGGCCGGTTTGGGCCAAAAAGCGGCCGTACTCGGCTAAGGCCGGGACCAGCGTCATCGGGTAGGGGCGGCTGCCGGCTTGGGCGGCGGCGATGGCGTGTTGAAAATAGGCGTGCGGGTCCGGCGCCAGGCCGGTCAGCCGGCCGATGGCTTCCAGATCAGGGCATAGCGCCGGGCGGATGGCCGGGATGCTGGCCAGGGCATCGGGCACGTTGGTCAGGCCGCTGCTGACGATGATCTGGCCCAACACCATGCCCACGGCCACGTGGGCGCGGCCCTGTTCCACATCGCGCTGCCCGCCGGCCAGCTTGGTGAAGTAGCGCCGGGCGGTGCTTAGGGCGGCGGCGTGGCGGCCCAGGCAGGCGTAGGTGGTGGCCAGGTACGGCTCGGTTTGGCTAATCAGCCCGTCTTCGCCGGTTTCGGCCCGCTTGTGCAGCGCCTGCTGGAAAAACGGAATGGCCTGTTCGTGCCGGCCGGCCGAGTGATGGATGTGGCCCATAAAATGCAGCGACAGCCACACCCCCACCCGGTCGCCAATCTCGGTCGCTTCGTCAATCACCTGTTGGAAATAACTCAGGGCCAAATCAAACTCCCCAATCAGGTGGTAGATCACCCCGGTGTTAACCAGCGGGTGAATCAGCTCCCGTTTGTCACCCAACTTCTTGAAAATCGGAATCGAAGCCAGTAAATTCGGCAGCGATTGGTCGGCGTCGTCGCACAAAGCGTAAATCGCGCCCAAACCGGCCATGGCCATGGCCGCGCCGTATTCGTCGCCCAGCGCCTGGGCCAGGGCCAGCGCTTTTTGGTTCACCGCCAAAGCCTGCTCCGGCTCCAGCTTGTACATATAGTTGCGGGCCATCGTAATCAACGTTTTGAACAGAATTTCCGGGTCCTGCCCGGCCTCGGCTATCTCCTGGGCCATCTCCAGGTGGGCCAGGGCCGTGTCGTGAGCCCCTTTGGTCAGCAGCACATCGCCCATGACCACCCGCAGTTGGGCTTCGTGCCGGCTGTTTTCCAAGCCTTGCAACTCGGCCAGCCCTTGCTGCAATTTAGCCAGGGCCAAATCCCACTCGCCTTGCAGGTTGAGAATCTCACCCTGTTTGCTGTAAATGATCATCTGTTGGGCCCGATCCAGCGGGTATTGCAGCAGCCGCTCGTAAAAATCCAGGGCGTTTTCGTTTTGATAATTGGCCTTGGCCTGGTCGGCGGCCCGCTCCAGATAAATGATCGATTTTTCGGCCAGCTCGGCCCGTTCATAATGGTAGGCCAGGGCGGTGTAGTGGCGCGACAGATCATGGGCGTACAGCGTTTCCAGGGCCTCGGCGCCGCGGCGGTGCAGGCTGCGCAGTTGGCTGCCCACCTGCATCGAATAGGCCGAATCGCGCAGCAGGGCGTGCTTGAACAAATAGCGGTCGCCGCTCAAGCCGACCCAAACCTGTTCGCTTTCGGCGTAGCGCAAATGCTGGGTCAGCTGCCGGTCGCCCGGTAAAATTTGGGCCAGCACCGGCGCTTCAAATTCCGGGCCTAACACCGAGGCCACCTGCACCACGTGCTTCACCGGCCAGGGCAGCCGGTCCAGCCGGGAAATCAAAATGGTCCGGATATCGGCCGGCACCTCTTCCGAGCGCAGCGGGTTCAAAACGTAGTGGACCTGGCCGTCCCGCTCCCGCCGGATCAACATCCCCCGCTCCTTCAGGTCTAAAATCAACTGCTTGATAAAAAACGGGTTGCCCCGGCTCTTGTCCACCAGAAACCGGCCAAAATGATCGGAAATCTGGCCGTCCAGCAGCTCTTGGGCCAGCCGCCGGCTGTCGGCCACGCTAAAGGCGGTTAAGTCGATGGCCTGGCGGCGCACATCGTCATCCAGCGGCAGGTGCAGTGGGCTGCCGTCATCGCCGTAGCGGGCGGCGCAGATCACGGCCAGCGGCAGGCGCTCGATGTTGCGGGTAAGCAGCGTTAGCAGCTCGTGCGACTGCCGGTCTAACCAGTGGGCGTCTTCCAGTTCAACAATCACCGGCTGCAAGCTCGCCTCGGCCTTGATCAGGTTTTTGATGGCCCGTAGGGTGTTTTCAAAGCGCAGTTTCGGGTCAGACTGCTCGTAGGGCGAATCGGGCCAGTGCAAATCAATCAGGCCGCCCAGATAAACGGCAAATCGATCCAACTCGGTGGCTAGCGCCGGGTCGGCCACTTGCGCCAGCAGGTGATCCAAAATCTGGCGAAAGCGGGCTTTGTTGTCGGCCTCGCTGTGGCCGTCGGCCTGTTGAAAATAGTGGCGCAGCCAGTAGCGGAAGGGGTTGAGCGGCCGGCGCAGAATTTCATCGGCCGGGCAGTAAAACCAGCGCACGGCCGGGGGCAATGGGATTATGTTTGGGGCGGACTCTGGCGAGTTAGACGAGCCAGAGGGCAATGTCATTAAATTAGTGGCCGGCGCTAGCCCCCCTAACCCCCCAGCGGGGGGAATTGGGTCTCTTTCTCCCCCCTGTGGGGGGTCGGGGGGGCTTAACTTCATGCCATTGCTCCCAGAGGGGGGAATTGGATCTTTTTCTTCTCCGTCTGGGGGGCCGGGGGGGCTTAACTTCAGGCCATTGTCCGCCGCCGGCCGGTCGCCGGTCAGCGAGCCATGCAGTTCGTCCAGCAGCCGGCTCTTGCCGATGCCGGCCTCGCCGTGCACGGTAATCACCCCGGCAAAGCGGCCGGCAAAAATCGGGGCGATGGCCGCCGTCAGCCGAGCCAGTTCGGCCTCGCGACCAATGATCGGCTCCTCCGGCAGGGGGGCGTCGCCGGCCGCCTGCCGGCCCAGCAGTTGGTAAACGGCCATCGGATCGGCAAAGCCTTTCAACGGCAGCTCATCGATAAATTGCAGGGCAAAGTCGGGGTCGGCCCGCTGGGCCATCTCTTCGTCCAGCCAAATCTGGCCCCAGGGGGCGTGGGTCATCAGCCGGGCGGCCAGGTTGATGCCGCGCCCGTAGCAGGTGTACTCTTCGCGCAGTTTCGAGCCGATGAACCCGGCGTGGGAGATGCGGTAAGTGACCCCGGCCCGCAGCGGCGTGGTCAGGGCCGCCTGCAAATCCAGCAGGAAGTTCAAGGCGCGCTCGATGTCGGTTTCATAGGCGATAGGCGCGCCCCAAAACAGCAGCAGGTGGCAGCCTTTATCGCCAAAATCAATCCGGTTCAAATAGCCGCCGTACTGCTGCTGGAGCTGGAAGACCACCTGCATGGTGTCGGCCAGCGCCTGATGGCTGGTCAAATCGGTCAGATTAACAAACACGTTCAGGGCGTGGCGAAATTCGCCGGATACCTTTTGTTGCACCAACTCCAGCGGATGAAAGGCCGCCGCCTGCTCCGGCGTTATCTCCGGCAGGGTAATGGCCTCCGGCTCCGGCAGATAGGCCGCCACGGTTTTGAGTTGAACAAAGTCAGGGGTGGCCGGCATCGGATCGACCACCACCGCCGAGCGCATTTGGTCGTAAACGTCCCGGCTGAGAACGATGTCGCCGCCGATGGCGTAATGTTCGGCCTGGGCGCAGCTTTCCACGGCCGGCCCTTTGAAATAGCAAGCGTTTTGGTGGGTGGTGGGGCCGGTAATAATGCCCCACTCCACCGGGCCGCCGCCCAGGCCAATTTTGGCCGTAAAATGAAAGGTGCCGTAGCGAGATTTTTGGGTAGCGGTCCGCAGGTGCTGCCGGATAGCCCAGGCCGCGGCCAGCGCTCGCCCGTAAGCCAGGGCCGGCTGCTCCGGCTCAAGCGGGAAGAGGGCGGTAATGGCGTCGCCGGCGCAGGTGCAAATAAAGCCGCCGTGGCGGTAAATGCTGGCCGCCAGCGGGTCAAAAATGGCCCGCATAATCCGGGCCAGCGCTTCAACGCCATATTGCTGGTGCGCCATTAACGTTTCGGTCACCACGGTGAAACCGGAGATATCGACAAACAGGCTGGCCGCCGGAAAACGGCCTTGCCTTAGCCCTTGTTCAAATTGTTCGATAATAAAGTGCGGCGTTAAATGATGCATCAGTCCCCTATGTGTTGTGTTGAGGTAACGCTTCAGGTGACTGTCACTTTTACTCAAAATCGAGAATGCTGAATGGAATACAACGTTGCAAATACCGCGATTAAGTGACAGTCACCTGGTTTCAGTCCCCCGTGTGTTGTGTTGAGCTTGATTTTACACCCATACCCGCCGGCTGTCTTACCGGGCCAAAGCGGGTGGGCGACAGGTGAGAGGGTGGATTGAATCGGTGCGGGAGTTAGCTGGGAGCAAGCAGCGGTTGGGCGTTCATTGTAAGGCCGGCAGGCCAGCAGCGAATGAAACCCAACGTCGGGTTTTTCCATCGATTTGAGGCCGGCCGGTGGCAGCGGCCGGGTGGAGATTAAGTATCTCTAAGGCAAATAATTAACCAACACGCCTATCGTGTCGTACGTAACGCGGCCAAGCTACAACTAAAATTGGCCCACGGATTAAACGGATCATACGGATCAACGCAATGTCATTAAGTTAATGGCCGACATTAGCCCCCCTAACCCCCCAAAGGGGGGGATTCGACGGCTTTCTCCCCCCTTTGGGGGGCCGGGGGGGCTTATCTTAATGACATTGCGGATCAACGCCGATAAAAAATCTATTCTGAAAACAGAACGAGAGCAAAACTTTCAGGCCGGTCATTCCCGCATGCTTTTAGCGGAAATCTATCTTTATAGACCCTGATGGCTGCCCGCTAAAGGCCTTCGGGCATGACAGACCATCTTGAGCAAAAGTTCTGTTATCAAACTAATCTGGGCATAGATCAGTGAAAATCCGGGCCATCCGGGCAATCCGTGTCCTATTATTTTCGCCGATGGCGCAATTTTGCAGGGCCAACAACGTCGTGCGTAGCGGTTGGTGATAATACGGAAGATGCCCTACGCGCTTGGGCCCCATCGGGCGGTAGCTTGAGCTATTTCGTTGGCAAGGGGTACTGGATAGGTCGTTGTCATCGTCGCCGTAAAGTGTCTTAACAAAAAGGTCGTAACGGTACAGGTGACTGGCACTTTAGCTCAAAATAGTGAATTCTTGGGTGGAATATGAACTCACTCTTATCAAGTCTAAGTGCCAGTCACCTAACTTGTAAAGTATCTTAACAAAAGTGTACTCTGCTTTAGGCGAAAATGTAAATAGGATTAAAGTTTTAACATGTCGATCAACCCGTAGCCCCAGTGGGGATCAAAGGTCCCGGCCGGCCGGTTGGGGATGGCGCTTTGGGCCTTGAGCAGGGCTTTGAATTGGGCGTAGGTTAGCTGGGGATCGCGCTCCAGCAGCAGCGCGGCAATGCCGGCCATCAGCGCCGCCGACATACTGGTGCCGTATTGGGCCACGTGCCGGTCATCGATGATATAGGCGCGGGGGTGCTGCGACCCGGCGGCCATGGTCGAGATGATCCATTCGCCGGGCGCGGTTACGTCCGGTTTAACCCGGCCGTTACGCAAGGGGCCGGCGCTGCTCGACGGTGAAATGTCGCCAATCGCGCCGGGATATTCTTCAATCTGGCCGTCGATATTGGCCCACTGCACTTTGGAAATCGCGCCGGCCACGGTCACCGCGCTGGCGGCGGACCCCGGCGCGCCGATCTTAACTTGATGGTCAACGAAATCCAAAAATTTCACCACCAGCTTGCGGTTGTTATCCACCGACCAAATATCAACCAGCCCCTGCCGAATCGACCGGCCGCGCAGCAGCAGCCGCCAAATCCCCGGCGTCAGCGGCCGGTTGGCCGTTTTGGGCTCCAGCATGACCACAAAGTTATGGTCGCGGTTAACAAAATCGGGGCCGGGGGTAAACACGGCAATCCGGCCGTCGGGCAGGTCGTAGCGCTGCATACTGCTGCCGGCGCGGATGACCGGCTGGTAGGCCGTGCGTGAGCCACTGGGCGATTCAACCGAAATCTCAATCTCATCCTGGCCGGCGTACCAGCCGTTGAGCAGGGCCACGGTAATGGCTTGCGGCTGGTCGTCCGCCGGTTGGGGCGGCGGCACTTCGAAGCGCACGGCCTGGTCCTGGTTTTGGCGCAGCGTCAGCCGGGCGTGGATGGCCTGCTCGCCCTCGTTGCCGGCGGCGCAGGTAATAATCCGGCCCGGTCGCGGCCGGCCGTTGTCGTTCAGCACCTCGTCGATGAGCAGGCACAAATCATCCGTGCCGTCGTGGGGGCCGTCGTGCCCGCCCAGGCTAATATTGACTACGGCCGGACGTTTCAGTTCGTCGGCCACGTCAAAAATGTAGCGGACGGCGTCGCCGATGTGGCCGCCGCCGAAATCGCTCTTGACCACGACAAACTCGGCCTCCGGGGCCAGGCCCATATACACCGGGTCGCTGCCGGCGGCAATCCCGGCCATATGCGAGCCGTGGCCATAATCGTCTTTTGAAGCGGACAGCGGGCTAAGTTCCCGGCCATACGCCACCCGGCTGCGCGGCAGGGTTTGGTCCCAGATGCGCAAAATACGTCCGGCAAAGGCCGGGTGGGCCGTGTCGATGCCGCTGTCGATCAGGCCGATGATCACGCCCTGGCCGGTTAAGCCGGTCCGGCTTCTAAACTGCGGCAGGTGGATGCGCTCAA